>CACXJZ010000009.1 GCA_902768105.1 uncultured Prevotellaceae bacterium | reverse complement strand
ACGGTCGCGGTTCTCACCGCACAGCATGACGTTCTCGCCCATCGCAGCAATGATGACGTCGCACTGCTGTGCCATGCGGAGGGCTTCCTGCTTGTCGGCCTTCTCGCCGGCATCGACCTTGCGGTGCAGGATGTCGTACTCCCAGGCACGCTCGTCGCCCAGCTCGCTGAACTTGGTCTCAATCTCCTCTGTCCAGTCACAACCACGCGAATAGAGAAGGTTGAAGTTTGACGCCTGAGGCTTGATGGCGTCCTTCATGCCTTCCAGCAGCGTGATGATGTGTGGGTTGTCGGGCACGTCTTCTTTTTTCTTCCAGAAGTACGACATAGCGGGGTAGGTGTAGTCACCGCACATCGCCCAGATGGAGTTGGCATTGGGTCCATCTGACCTCAGTGGCAATACAGGCTCTAAAGCCCCTCCTTGCGAGGGATTGGGAATACTCTTGTTCTCTAATAGCACCACTGACTGGGTAGCGATGTCGTATGCCGTCTGACGTTCCTCAGGGGTGTCGAGAGTGATCTTCTCTGTGGTATAGAGGTAGGGACTCTCATCGAATAGTCCGGCACGGAACTTCTGGCGCAGTACGTTCTTGACGGCCCGCTCCAGCGTCTCGGGTTTCACCAGTCCCTGATCGATAGCGGTCTGCAAGTGCTGGTAGTTGGCGCCGAAGGGGAAGTCAACATCGTTACCGCCATTGATGGCTGCCGCAGCCTTATGTACCACGTCCTCAATTTCAGGTAGCTGGTCGATAGCGGTATAGTCGCTAACCACCATACCGTCGAAGCCAAGGTAACCGCGCAGGATGTCCTGCAGAATCTCGCTGTTGGCCACGCAGTTGGTACCGTGGACGGCATGATAGCCCGGCATGACGGCCTTGCTGCCCGTCAGTCGTATCATGGCTTCGTGGGGCAACAGGATTTCCTCCATCATCTCTTTCTCGTCTGCATCGCCACCACCGCCGTAGCCAAGATAGTGTTTTGAACAAGCCATCACACCCTGCTTGAGGTCGTCTTGCTGCAGGCCTTTGACGAAGGCGGTGCCCATAACGGCCGATAAGTAGGCATCCTCGCCATACGACTCCTCCAAGCGGCTGAAGCTGGGAATGCGACACACATCGACCATGGGGGACAGGGCAAATATACCACCCATCTTTCGTAGGGCTGTGCTTGTCTGACGTGTCTTCAGCTCAGCCAGTTCAGGGTTGAATGAACATGCCTGACCTATCTGCTGTGGATAGATGGTTGCACCTACAGTGTTGACACCTGTAAGCACTTCTTCGTGCAGGAGTGCGTGAATGCCGTTGGGCGTGTTGTGCATGAGCCAGTCCTGTATGGCAGCTGCGCGGTCGCGGAGCTCGTTGGGGTCTCTGGGCTGTTGCATGCAGAATTGCGAGAAATGTCCGATACCATAAGGTATCAGCTCGCGGCATTTGGTGGTGTCTAACTGTCCCTGTTCGTCGAAGAGCTCGTCCATATACATGCTCTTGAGCTGGGCGATGCGTTCCTCTTGCGACATTTTGTTGTAGAGTTCGTTCACTTGTTGTTCCATATCTGTTGCTGTGTTACAACTTGTCAGCTGCAAGGCAAGGCTAACAAAGGCCAGCCGGCAGAGCCAAGTTACCTGTTTTTGAATGTTTTTACTCATAATATCATTGTTTGATGTTGCAAAAATACAACTTTTTTCTTAATTTTGCAACATGAATAAGAAAAAAGACATTGTCAAGTCCTACGTTCGCTACCTGAAGCTGGAACGAAACTTCTCGGAGAACACGCTTGATGCCTATCTGCGTGACCTGGATAAGCTGCTGGTGTATCTGAAGCATGGGAGTGTTGACGTGCTTGACGTGGAGCTGAGCGACCTACAGACGTTTGCTGCACAACTGCACGATATCGGCATCGGACCGCGTTCGCAATGCCGTATCCTGAGTGGCGTACGTTCGTTCTTCCGATTCTTGGAACTTGATGGTTATCGCGAGGACGACCCATCGGAACTGCTGGAGTCACCCGTGTTGGGCGTGCATCTGCCCGAAGTGCTTTCCACGGAGGAGGTTGACCGATTAGAGGCCAGCATCGACCTGTCGAAACCTGAAGGTCAGCGCAACCGTGCCATTATCGAGGTCTTGTTCTCCTGTGGCCTGCGTGTCAGTGAACTGGTCAATCTGAAGCTCTCGAACCTTTATATAGAGGAACAGTATGTGCGCGTGATGGGTAAGGGTTCGAAAGAACGGCTGGTGCCCATTTCACCCCGCGCGCTGAAGGAACTGGACTATTGGTTCATGGATAGGAATCAGTTAAGAATCAAGCCGGGTGAAGAGGACTACGTGTTCCTGAACCGTCGTGGTGCACACCTTACGCGTACCATGATTCTCATTATGATTAAGCAACAGGCCGCGTTGGCAGGAATCCAAAAGACCATTTCCCCTCACACATTGCGCCACTCGTTTGCTACGGCGCTGCTGGAGGGTGGGGCAGACCTGCGCGTCATCCAGGTTCTGTTGGGTCATGAGAGTATCGGCACGACAGAGATTTACACCCATGTCGATATGACTACTTTGCGTGAGGAAATCATCAACCATCATCCAAGAAATATAAAATACAAGAAAATTCAATAAAAAATTATTGTTTTACGACAAATTAACATTGTTTTCCATTGCCGGTCCAAATAAACTATTTATCTTTGCACCGAAATTATTTTTCGTTTAACAATAAACTATATGAAAAGGAGATAGAATGTTCTACCTAACCATTTGAGCTTATGGGACAAATCATCGTAAACGTAGATGTGATGATGGCCAAGCGAAAGATGTCATCACAGGAACTGGCCGAGCGGATAGGCATCACGCAGGCTAACCTCTCCATACTCAAGACGGGCAAAGCCAAGGCAATCCGTTTCTCCACGCTTGAGGCTATCTGTAAGTCCCTGGACTGTCAGCCTGGTGACATATTGGAATATAAAGAATAAAAAAAACGCAACTTTTACGTAGTTTTTCCCGTCTAATGTACGTCTAATAATAAAAAATGTGTAACTTTGCGCGCCATTAGTATATTAAATTTCATATTTCAAACCAAATAAAAAAATGAAACTAAGAAGATTTTTCGTTGCAGCTGCGCTGCTGATGGTCAGCACCGTAGCTATGGTGGCTCAGGAAATGCCCGCCATCCCCGTGGATGAGGCAGTTCGTATCGGTAAGTTAGACAATGGCCTGACTTATTACATTCGCCACAACAACTGGCCCGAGAACCGGGCAGAGTTCTACATCGCCCAGAAGGTGGGCTCTTTGCAGGAAAATGATGACCAGCGTGGTCTGGCTCACTTCCTGGAGCACATGGCCTTTAACGGTTCCAAGCACTTCAAGGGCAACGACCTGTTGCGCTGGTGTGAGAGTGTTGGTATTAAGTTCGGTCGCGACCTGAACGCATACACCTCTATTGACCAGACGGTGTACAACATCTCAAACGTTCCCACGACACGTGAGTCTATCATTGACTCCTGTCTGCTCATCCTCTACGACTGGGCTGACGGTCTGCTCCTGGAGCAGGAGGAGATTGAGAAGGAGCGTGGTGTCATCCACGAGGAGTGGCGTCTGCGTACCAGCGCCTCACAGCGTATGTTCGAGCGTGACCTGCCCCAGCTCTATCCTAACTGTAAGTATGGTTACCGCATGCCAATCGGCTTGATGGAGATTATCGACAACTTCGAGCGTCCCTTCCTGCAGTCTTACTATGAGAAATGGTATCGTCCTGACAACCAGGGTCTCATCATCGTCGGCGATGTCGATGTGGATAAGGTTGAGGCCAAGATCAAGGAGATGTTCAGCGGCATCGTGCTGCCTGAGAACCGTGCTCTGGTAGAAGATGTGCCTGTGCCCGACAACAATGAGCCTATCTTCGTTATCGACAAAGATAAGGAGATGGAGTACAACTACATCATGCTGATGTTCAAGCACGATGTGTTCCCCGACAGTCTGAAGGGTACCATGGTTTATATGATGACCGACTATATGAAGTCAGCTGCTCTGGGTATGCTGAACGATCGTCTGAAAGAATATGCCGAGAAACCCGAGAGCCCGTTTGTACAGGCTCGTGGCGGTGACGGCCAATATATCTTCGCTAAGACGAAGGATGCTTTTGAAATCGACATCCTCCCCAAGGATGGTCGGACGGAAGAGGCTCTCAAGGTGGTTATGATGGAGGCTCGTCGTGCTGCTGAGTTCGGCTTCACGGCTACAGAGTACAACCGCTTCAAGGCCAACTATCTCAGTGAGCTGGAGAAGCAGTTCCTGAACAAGGACAAGCGTTACAACTCAACGTTCGTTGACCAGTATGTAGAAAACTTCCTGTCTAATGAGCCTATCCCCAGCATTGACTACACCTACACTACCATGAAGCAGATTGTGCCCATGTTGCCCGTTGATTATATCAATATGGTGGCAAAGGAGCTGGTTCCTCCCAGTGACACGAATCTCGTCGTGCTGAACTTCAACACCGAGAAGGAAGGTGCTGTCTATCCTACTGCCGAAGGCTTCAAGAAGGCTATTGCTGAGGCACGCGCTGCTGAGCTTACTGCTTATGTGGATAACGTGAAGGATGAGCCGCTCATGGCTACGCTGCCCAAGCCCGGCAAGATTACGAAGGAAGTGAAGAATGATAAGTTCGGCTATAGCGAGCTGACACTCTCGAATGGTGTGACCGTCATCCTGAAGCAGACCGACCTGAAGAAAGACCAGGTGCTGCTCCGTGCTGAAGGCTTTGGTGGCTCTGCCCTCTATGGTGCAGCCGACTATGCAAACCTCAAGATGTTCAACGATGTGATTGAGGCCAGCGGTCTGGGTAACTTCTCTCACACAGAGCTGGAGAAAGCTATGGCTGGTAAGATTGCAGGCATTTCAATGTCGATGGCCATCAACCGTCAGAACATCAGCGGTTCTTCTACACCGAAGGATGTTGAGGCTATGCTGCAGTTGCTCTATCTCACCTTTACCAATATTAATAAGGACCAGCAGTCGTTCGACAAGCTGATGCAGACCACCGAGATTGAACTGAAGAACCGCTCTCTGACTCCAGAGACGGCCCTGTCAGACTCTCTGCAGAGCACGCTGTCTTGCCACAACCCGCGCTTCATGCCGCTCGTTATCGATGACCTCGCCAACGTCAACTATGACCGCATCCTCCAGATTGCCAAGGAGCGCACGGCTAACGCTGCTGCCTACACCTTCACCATCATTGGTAACTTCGACAATGACTCTATCCGTCCGCTCATCGAGCAGTACATCGCTTCGCTGCCCGCACAGAAGAAGGTGGTAAAGAGCAACGACGTCAGCACCGACTTCAAGGGCATCGTAGTCAACAGCTTCAAGCAGAAGGCTGAGACACCGAAGGCCATTGCTGTCATGGTTTGGAACAGCAAGAAGATCCCTTACACGCTGGAGAATGACGTCAAGGCCGACATCACCCATCAGATTCTGAGCATGATCTACCTGAAGAAGATTCGTGAGGACGCCAGTGCAGCCTATACCGTACAGGCTATGGGTGGCACGGAGCGTAACGACTTCGGCACAGAGGCTACGATTATTGCTTACTGCCCGATGAAGCCCGAGAAGGCCGACATTGCCATCCAGATTCTGCGTGACGAGATGGCTAACCTGGCTGTCAGCTGCGATGCAGACATGCTGCAGAAGGTGAAGGAGTACATGCTGAAGAATGTTGACGACCAGGCCAAGACCAACGGCTACTGGATTAGTATCATCAACGACTGGCGCAAGTGGGGCGTCGACATGTACACTGACTATAAGAAGGTGGTTGAGGCCCAGACTCCTGAGAGCATCTCTGCTTTTGCCAAGGAAATGCTGAAGGCTAATAACCGTGCTGAGGTGATCATGATGCCTGCCGAATAATCTCTTCTCATACATAAAAATTAGTAAAAACGACCTGTTTCGTTAAGAAGCAGGCCGTTTTTTTTGTCATGTCCTAAAAAGTCCGTACCTTTGCAGCCCGAATAGAGATATATTGTAAATTGTAAATCGTCAAATTGTAAATAAACATGTCATATTTCTTCTCATCAGAATCAGTTTCAGAGGGCCATCCCGACAAAGTGGCCGATCAGATTAGTGACGCCATCCTTGACCAGTTCCTGGCGTATGACGACAAGTCACGCTGTGCCATAGAGTCATTTGTAACTACAGGTCAGGTGGTCATTATGGGTGAGGTGCGCAGCGAGGTGTATATTGACCTGCAGACCATAGCTCGCAACACCATCAAGAAGATAGGCTATACGAAGGCGGAGTATCAGTTTGATGGCAATTCCTGTGGTATCTTGACTGCCATTCACGAGCAGAGTGAGGACATCAACCGTGGCGTTGACCGCGAAGAGGATGAGAATCAGGGTGCTGGCGACCAGGGTATGATGTTCGGCTACGCTACGAACGAGACGGAGAACCTGATGCCTGTAAGCCTTGACCTGGCACATCTCATCATGCGTACGTTGGCTGACATCCGTAGGGAAGGTCGTGAGATGACCTATCTGCGTCCCGATGCCAAGAGCCAGGTGACCATACAATACAGTGACGATGGTATTCCTGAGCGCATCGACACCATCGTGGTATCGACGCAGCACGACGAGTTTGACACGGACGACGAGCGTATGCTCAACAAGATTCGCGAGGATGTCATCAATATCCTGATTCCGCGTGTGAAGCAGCAGATTCACTCCGAGGCGGTGCTCCGTCTCTTTGGCGACGACATCAAATACTTTGTCAATCCAACAGGTAAGTTCGTGATTGGCGGCCCCCATGGAGATACTGGTCTGACGGGCCGTAAGATTATCGTCGATACCTATGGCGGAAAGGGAGCTCACGGTGGTGGTGCTTTCTCTGGCAAGGACTCGTCGAAGGTTGACCGTTCGGCTGCCTATGCTGCCCGCCACATTGCCAAGAACATGGTGGCTGCAGGCGTTAGTGATGAGATGCTGGTGCAGATCAGCTATGCCATCGGTGTGGCAGAACCTATGAATATCTATGTCAATACGTATGGCCGCAAGCATGTCAATATGACTGATGGCGAGATAGCTGAGCGCATAGGGCAGCTCTTCGACCTGCGTCCGAAAGCCATTGAGCGTTCGCTGAAGTTGCGCCAGCCCATGTATCTGGAGTCAGCAGCCTATGGTCACATGGGACGTCAGTCGCAGGTGGTGAAGAAAACCTTTACCAGCCGATACCATGAAACGAAAACCATTGATGTGGAACTCTTTACTTGGGAAAAACTGGATAGGGTAGAGGACATCAAGGCGGCTTTCGGGTTGTAATTTTAATAGAAAAAAGAAAAGGTGCTGCCTCAGGATTCCATCACCCATGTAGAACCAACAGTCGTTAACAACGCTGTTGTAGCTGACTCTGCTGAACAGTTGGCCAAGCCACGCACTCCTTACGAGGTGCTGCGTACGTTGCCGAGTGATGCTACGCCTGCCCAACAGGACTCTGCTATCCAGGCCACGTTCCAGCCTGCAGAGATTCATTACAGCAACCAGCCTGACACGTTGCACCTGCCAGGTCATGAGATAGGAACGAAACTTACTGAGGTTGATATTCCTGTCTATTACGAGAAGACTTTCTTTGCCCAGAGCCTGCAGCAGTCGGACTATATGAGGGCGGCCTATGGTGTGCCTGGAGACCCGATGCCTTACTCGCTGCATAAGGATGACATGCTGACCTCTGTGTTGCTGGCTGTCTTTGTGGTGGCCGTCCTCCTTGTGTCTGGTTCACGCTCTTTCTTCCTACGTCAGTTCAAATCCTTCTTTAAGACGCCACGCATTGATGATATGTTTTTGCCTGAGACCAATACAGAGCTTCGCTGTCAGTTCTTCCTGATGGTTCAGACCTGTCTGTTCCTGGGCATTCTGATGTTCTTCTATACGCAGGAGTTCATAGGCGAAACGTTTATCGTGGAGTCCGACTACATGGTCGTGGGCATCTATACGGCCATGATGGCAGGCTATTTCCTGACACGTTTTCTGTTATATACGTTGGTCAATTTGGTGTTCTTCGACAAAAAGAAGAATATGTATTGGCAGAAGATATTGTTGCTCCTGTCGTGCATCGATGGTTTCCTGCTTTTCCCTGTCATTATGCTGTTGATTTATTTCGACTTATCGACAGAAAGTGTTATCTTGTACTTTACAATTACGCTTATTTTAGTCAAAATATTAACGATTTATAAGTGTTTTATCATCTTTTTCCGAAGAAAAGGCGGTTTTTTGCAAATTATTTTGTACTTTTGCGCCCTTGAAATCGTGCCATTGGCTGCTTTCTGGAGCATATTGGTACTGACAGGTAACTTTTTAAAGATAAATTATTAGGACTAATGATGAAGAAGATTCTGGTTTCTCAGCCAAAACCATCCAGTGAGAAATCTCCCTACTACGATCTTGCTGAGCGTTTCGGGGTGGAGATGATTTTCCGTCCCTTTATTAAGGTAGAGGGATTGACGGCAAAAGAGTTCCGTCAGCAGAAGATTAGCATCCTTGATCATACGGCTATTGTATTCACGTCACGTCATGCCATTGACCACTTCTTTACGCTGGCCAAGGAGCTTCGTGTAAACATTCCTGAGGACATGAAGTATTTTTGTGTGACGGAGGCCATTGCGCTCTACATCCAGAAGTACGTGCAGTATCGTAAGCGTAAGGTGTTCTTTGGTGAGACCGGAAAGATTGCAGACCTTGTGCCCTTGATGGTTAAGCATAAGACAGAGAAGTACCTCGTGCCCATGAGCGATGTCCATAATGACAGCGTAAAGGAGTTGCTTGACTCAAAGAAGCTGCAGCACGATGAGTGCGTCATGTACCGTACGGTGAGCAACGATTTCACCCCCGAGGAGATCAAGACATTCGATTATGACATGCTGATTTTCTTCAGTCCGTCAGGTATTGAGTCGCTGATGAAGAACTTCCCTGATTTCAAGCAGGAAAAGATAGCCATTGGTACGTTCGGACCGGCAACGGCCAAGGCCGTGAAGGATGCTGGCCTGCGTCTCGACTTGGAAGCTCCTACAGAGAAATACCCCTCTATGACAGGGGCCCTGCAACACTATCTGCTCATGCAGGAAGACTAGGCCGATGACCGCTCACCACACGCTTGGCAGTCAGGAGCGCATCAAGAGCACGAAGCTGATTGACATGCTCTTCGCGGGAGGCAACAGCCAGTCTGTCGCAGCCTATCCCTTGCGGGTGGTATGGAGAATAGGGGATTCAGCCCCCCTCTCATCCCCCCAGATCCTGGTCAGCGTATCCAAGCGTCACTTCAAGCGTGCTGTCAAGCGTAACCGTGTCAAACGACAGATACGTGAAGCCTACAGGCTGAACAAACACTTATTGAAATCGTCTCCTACTGGGGATGTCTCCCCTTTTGGGGAGGTCGGAGGGGCTTCCTCTCTCTACATCGCCTTTATCTGGCAGGCCGACGAGCTTTATCCCTCGTCAGTGGTCGAGGAACGCATGAAGACCTTGTTGCAACGTATCGCAGAGAAACTATGAAGAAGTGGCTGCATCTGCTTTCGCAGGGAATCTCGTGGCTGTTGTGCCTGCCCATCGTCTTCTATCAGACGTGCATCTCGCCTTACACCCCGCCCGCCTGCCGCTTCACGCCCACGTGCAGCGAATATGCACGCCAGGCACTCAAGAAGCACGGACCCATCAAGGGACTGGGATTAGCCATCTGGCGCATCTTACGATGCAACCCCTGGGGTGGCTCGGGTTACGACCCCGTTCCATAGAACCAGGGAAAATTTGGGGAAACCTAGGATTTCCTATAAATGCCTAATAAAAAATTAAGAATAAATATGAAAAAGAACTTTGTTGAAGAACTGAAATGGCGTGGAATGCTGGCACAGATGATGCCAGGAACAGAAGAACTCCTGCAGAAGGAGATGGTAACGGCCTATCTGGGTACTGACCCCACAGCCGACTCCCTGCACATCGGCCACCTTTGTGGTATCATGATGCTGCGTCACCTGCAGCGTTGCGGACACCGTCCCGTAATCCTCGTAGGAGGAGCTACAGGTATGATTGGCGACCCCTCAGGCAAGAGCCAGGAGCGTAACCTGCTCAACGATGAGACGCTGCGCCACAATCAGGAGTGCATCAAGCGCCAGGTGGCTAAGTTCCTCGACTTCGAGTCAAAAGACGAGAACGCAGCCATCATGGTCAACAACTACGACTGGATGAAGGACTTCACGTTCCTTGACTTCGCCCGTGAGGTGGGTAAGCACATCACCGTCAACTACATGATGGCCAAGGAGAGCGTGCAGCAGCGCCTGAACGGTACGGCACGCGACGGTCTGTCGTTCACGGAGTTCACCTACCAGCTGCTGCAGGGCTACGACTTCCTGTATCTCTATCAGCACTACGGCGTGAAGCTGCAGCTGGGCGGCAACGACCAGTGGGGTAACATGACCACGGGTACGGAGCTCATCCGCCGTACCCTTGGCAACGAGGTGGAGACCTTCGCCCTGACCTGTCCGCTCATCACGAAGAGCGACGGTAAGAAGTTCGGAAAGACGGAGTCTGGAAACATCTGGCTCGACCCCGTCCGCACCACGCCGTATAAGTTCTATCAGTTCTGGCTCAACGTCAGCGACGAGGATGCTGAGCGTTACATCAAGATCTTCACGTCGCTCGAGAAGGATGTCATCGATGCCCTTGTCGAGGAGCATAAGCAAGACCCTGGTCGTCGTGTGCTGCAGAAGCGTCTGGCCGAGGAGGTTACCGTGCTGGTACACTCGCAGGAGGCTCTTGATACGGCCATCGAGGCCAGCAACATCCTCTTCGGAAAATCAACGAAGGATGCTCTTGAGAAGCTCGACGAGCAGACCTTCCTCGATGTCTTCGATGGTGTGCCGCAGTTCGAGATCTCAAAGGACCAGCTGGGTCAGCCGGCTATTGAGCTCTTCACGACCGTTGCTCCCGTCTTCCCCTCAAAGGGTGAGATGCGTAAGATGGTGCAGGGTGGTGGAGTCAGCCTGAACAAGGAGAAACTGACTGACCAGAACCGTCCCGTTACCTCCGATGACCTCATCGACGGCAAGTATCTGCTGGCTCAGAAGGGTAAGAAGAACTACTACCTGCTGATTGTCAAGTAGTCTAAAAAAAGTAGCAAAAATTTTGCAGTTCGCCAAATATTTGCTAATTTTGCACCCGCTAACAAGCGATTGTCCAATGGTGTAATGGTAGCACAACAGGTTTTGGTTCTGTTTGTGGTGGTTCGAATCCGCCTTGGACAACAGAAAGCGCGTAACCGTCCGCAATCGGTTACGCGTTTTTTCTTTAATCTTTAATCTTTAATCTTTAATTTTTTTATTACCTTTGCCGCGTAAACGCGGCGAGACTGCTCACGCTCGGAAGAACATGAGCGAGCTCAGTTCTTCTCTCGCTTACTCGCAGTCTTGCAAACAATAAACTAAAACAATAATATAAGCAAAAAGATGAAGACAAATTACGAGATCCGTTATGCTGCGCATCCTGAGGATGCGAAGAGCTATGACACACAGCGCATTCGTCGCGACTTCCTGATTGAGAAGGTGTTTGCTGCCGACGAGGTAAACATGGTGTATTCAATGTACGACCGTATGGTGGTGGGTGGTGCTATGCCCGTGAACGAGGAACTGAAGCTGGAGGCCATCGACCCGCTGAAGGCCGACTTCTTCACCACACGTCGTGAGATTGGCGTGTTCAATGTGGGTGGAGCTGGTTGCATCAAGGTTGGTGAAGAGACGTTTGAACTGGACTACAAGGAGGCTCTCTACATCGGTCGTGGCGACCGCGACGTGGTGTTCTGCTCGAAGGACAGTCAGAAGCCTGCCAAGTTCTACTTCAACTCCACCACAGCCCATAAGGGCTATCCCTGCAAGAAGGTGACGAAGCAGGACGCTGTCGTGGCCCACATGGGTTCGCTGGAGATGTCTAACGAGCGCAACATCAACAAGATGCTGGTCAATCAGGTGCTTCCTACCTGTCAGTTGCAGATGGGTATGACCGAGCTGGCTACAGGCTCTGTCTGGAACACCATGCCTGCCCACGTTCACAGCCGCCGCATGGAGGCGTACTTCTACTTCGAACTGCCTGAGGATCAGGCCATCTGCCACTTCATGGGTGAGGTTAACGAGACGCGTCACATCTGGATGCGTGGTGACCAGGCTGTGCTCTCTCCTGAGTGGAGCATCCACTCTGCCGCTGCCACCCACAACTACACCTTCATCTGGGGCATGGGCGGTGAGAACCTCGATTACGGTGATCAGGACTTCTCGCTGATTACGGACCTGAAGTAATAACGATATAACGTAATAACGAAAAAATGAAAAATTTATTTTCATTAGAAGGCAAGGTCGCCCTGGTGACGGGCGCTGCCTACGGTATAGGGTTTGCCATTGCTGAGGCACTGGCAAAGGCAGGTGCAGAGATTGCGTTCAACTGTCGCGGACAGGAGCACATGGATAAGGCACTCGCTGAGTACGAAGCTAAGGGCATCAAGGCTCACGGCTACCTCTGCGACGTGACCAATGAAGACGACGTACAGAAGATGGTGGCAGCCATCCGCAAGGAGCTCGGCCATATCGACATCCTCGTCAACAACGCTGGCATCATCAAGCGCATTCCCATGCATGAGATGAAGCGTGAGGAGTTCCAGCAGGTCATCGACATCGACCTCGTGGGACCGTTCATCATGACCAAGGCCGTCATTCCTGAGATGATGGAGCGTCGCGAGGGAAAGATCATCAATATCTGCTCCATGATGTCGGAACTGGGCCGCGAGACGGTTAGCGCCTACGCTGCTGCCAAGGGTGGTCTGAAGATGCTTACACGTAACATCTGTTCGGAGTATGGTGGCTACAACATCCAGTGTAACGCCATCGGTCCGGGCTACATCGCTACGCCGCAGACCGCTCCGCTGCGTGAGCGTCAGGCTGATGGTAGCCGCCATCCGTTTGACTCTTTCATCTGTGCCAAGACGCCTGCCGGACGCTGGTTAGAGCCTGAGGAACTGGCTGGACCCGCCGTGTTCCTGGCTTCTCACGCCTCCGATGCCGTCAATGGCCATGTGCTCTACGTCGATGGCGGTATCCTGGCCTACATCGGCAAACAGCCCTAAAAAGGCTTACCTTTGAGACTGTTGTCTCTTAGGTAGGCTGCACCTTGGAAATGAAAATAAATCCTAATTTATTTTGCATTTCGCTCGGTTTGCACTACCTTTGTACCGTTTTTGGTAGAAGGTAAGCCTTTCTGCTGTGATGCCCTGATAGTTAAATGGATATAACAAGGCTCTCCTAAAGCTTAGTTCCGAGTTCGATTCTCGGTCGGGGTACCTAAAGGCTGAAAACAGCTGAAAACAAAAGAAAGGATAGTATTTAAAAGCCTTAAAATTAGTTGGTTATGGCAGTCTTTTGTTTTTCTTTTGTTTTCCCCAAACACCCCTGTTTTCCCAATTATGGTTAAAAACTACACTTTTTCTACACCCTAATTAAAATCTTTTTATTACCTTTGCAGACAGGTGAAACCAAAAGAAAATGTGATGGCAGATAAAGGTAAAAATACACTTTTGATTGAGTCTGGGAATCCCCGCCTGCTCAAAGCACCTGTTAAGGACGGCTCAGAATATAGCCTTTACCTTGAATATAAGATAGGCTATAAGGAGGAAAATGGCTCCTGTATCCGCAGGAAAGAGGGACTGTCACTACGTCTGACGGCCAACCCAAGGACGCAGGCCCAACGTACAAAGAATAAGGAGACCATTGAATTGGCTCGAAAGATCCGTTTCGAGCGGGAACAGGAGTTCCTGCAGAACAAGGAGGGCTATCGTCTGAAGAAGTCGCGATCAGTCAATTTCCTGGACTACTATCAGAACTACATCAAGAAATACACGAAGAAGGATGTCCGTGTTATAGAAATGGGACTGAATGACTTCAAAAAATTCCTTATGGAGAAATACCCGCATTTCAGTACAAGGGTGGAACCGCGCTACATCAATAAAAAGATGATGGAAGAATTTGCTGATTACATTTCAGAACATCATCGAGGTACTGGAATCTCATCCGTTCACCGTCGCTTCAAGAAAGTCATCCTCGCCGGTGTCGAGGACGGACTTTTCAGCGAGAACCCCTGTAAGGGCATTGTGCTTGATAGCAGGGAGGATATGCTGGTTAAAGAAATCCTGAGTGCCGAGGAACTGCAGCAACTCTTCTCAACTCCATATACATGGAAGTACCCAGACATTCGTCGGGCTTTCGCCATGACCTGCTTCTCAGGCATCAGGTTTTGCGATGTGGAAGCACTGACATACGGTGATATCGACTATGGAAACCGCATAATTTCCTTTAGGCAGCAGAAAACGGTGGGTCATAGCCACAAAAGCGGCGTAGTGATGCCCCTGAATGATACGCTGATGGCAATCGTAGGGGAAATGCCCAAAGATGCTACTTCTGAGACTCGCATCTTCAAGCTACCCCCAAACAATGGCGATGACAACTGCAATCACTTCCTGAAGCAGTGGACGAAGGCCGCTGGCATTACCAAACATATTACCTGGCACTGTGGACGGCACAGTTTCGGTACCCAGTTACTATCCAATGGTGCCAATATCAAGGTTGTCGCCGATCTTCTGGGTCACAGCAGTCTCAAATACGTGCAAATTTATACTCGCGCCGTTGACGAGCTGAAAAAGAAAGCTCTTGACAGTCTGCCAAAAATTGACATGTGATATATACGTATATACAAATATACAACGCTACATGTATATAGGTAATAATGTATTCAGGATTACGTGTGTACATATAAACATGTAAACATGAAAACAATAAAACATTGAAAGTTGGTTGTGTCAATTCCGGCACTCTATACTATTGTTTGTAATGATGGCAACCGTACCGACGATGGATGCCGTACTTAGATTTGAACATCCTGTTTGTCGAAACATACCATATAGTGCTTATTTGGTACTCTCGCACCCCGCCTCACAGGATCTTGGATATTGAACTTGTTTATATTTCTGGGGAGTCACAGGTCTCTCGCATTCTCTGACTTCCATCTTTTCTCCTTTTAGAGCCCCTATTGGTTGAGGGACTATATGCCGGAACAGAATAATACTACTCTTCTTATTCAGTGTATAAGGGTGGGTTTGGCAATCTCCGCAAGCTCCGATTAACAGCTCTATCGTGCCGCCCACTTACCGCCCAGATGGGCTTCAAGGCCCTAAACGGTATGGGGACTCAAACGCAGTCCCCTATACCCCTTGCTGATTATTAGATTCGTGCATCATTACCTTATTCTTAATGATTCCTGCTATATAACCGCCCTTGAAGGGTTTGTTGTAATCATTTACACTCCGCCTTAAATCGGCAAACTCAGCATCAAAATCCTCAAACTTACAGAACTCATCAATATATTGTTGGGCCTCTTTGATTTTGTTCCTTCCTGTTTCGTCGTTTCTCGTGAACTCACCAATATAATCTTTTAGGTCTATTTGGTTCAGTTCCCACTGCTTGGGTTCGTGTTGAGTTTCTATTGTGCCGGTTGACAACGTAGCGAGAACGGAATTGACAGCATCGGTAGCCTTCTTTGTGACAGCGCCCCTCTTCTTTTTCCGTGGCGGTGCTGTCTTTAGTCGATCACGCAGCTCTTCATACTTCGCCTCATATTGTGCAGTGGTGAGTGGCGCATCCCTCCATTTTCGAAACTCCCTCAGCACGTCGAGATCGTTCTTCAGCTTATCAACTGTATTCTGGTCCACAGCCTTTCCGTCCATCTTATATATGAACTCTATTTTATCAAGGAAATCATCAATATATCTCTGTCGCTCTGTCTGCTGCTCTGGAGTGAGCGGATTGAACCTCAGATTCCTTTTTACCTGACTGTCGGCTGACTGTTTTTCAATGCGTTGATAGAATAGTTCATCAGGGATCTCCAGACGTGGGTGATAGGCATCTTTCTCGACGAGCCGGAACCGACTCCAGTCTTCGAAATCATAGCGCAGGATACCCTCGGCAATCTCTTCGGGTATCATATGGTCAGCGCCCTTCAGGGACAACCACCATATCAGGTGATTGCGTGTACAGCAGCCTTCGTGGCCTTTCTCCTGAAGTACCTGGTT
The DNA here is from genome assembly GCA_902768105.1 of uncultured Prevotellaceae bacterium. Lineage (GTDB taxonomy): Bacteria > Bacteroidota > Bacteroidia > Bacteroidales > Bacteroidaceae > Prevotella. The sequence goes on along the minus strand of CACXJZ010000009.1, from coordinate 38,071 downwards.
GACTTCATCCCGAAGATATATAGGTCTAAACATACCATCACATATAAGTGCCTCAATCTTCGATTTCCATTCCGCGTTGAAAATCACATACTCTCCCTTCTTCTTCTTATCTATTGGCACATGATCCGGAAGGAAGGTTGGTATCTCCTTCGCAAGCATCTTGGCCAACCTTCTCGTTTCACTGTTTGTCTTGGGCTCCACAGCACCCCTCTCTCTTAACTGGTTATACACCTTTCCGGGCTCAGCAGCAACGCCAAGTTTCTCTAAGGTAGCGATAGTGTAATCCTTCACCATCTGATTCACGGGGATCTTAATTTCTTTCTTTGCCATAATTTACATTTTATAGATTTCTAATTTCGCAGCAAAGATAAACAGACAACTCGAATTAGATGCCCTTGTAAAATTTTATCTCGTATATTAACGTTTTTACGACTTGTAAAGTCGTCATAATCGCAACATCGGATTTTTCTTTCTACTGTCACAACAATTCTGTTGTCGGTAGCAGTCAATCATTAGATCTCTCGTATCATTGATTTTCTTGTTCTCGCAGCATACCCTTTTGGGGCCTCGCAGCACACCAATGACAGAACTTGTCATCAGATCATTCTTCTTGCGTAATCAGTTGAATATAAAACATTTACAGAGACAGAAGAAAAGGTCTTATAAGGTTGCACGATTCGCAGATAACTGCTACCTTTGCAAGTGTACCTCCATTTTGGGGGTAGGCGAGAAGTGGCAGGCGTGACACAATACCCTTCGAAAAATTACTTTTTCTTGGGATTGTCAGCCTTCCATTCTCGCCGCTAAAGCGGGTAGCGTGCCCTCTGGAATCGGACACTTCTCTGCTCCGCATACATCGTTTAACAAACATTGTTTCACTAATATTAATACAGATATGGGAGAAAAGCTTGCAAAAACAAAGGATGCCGACATACACATTCGCTGTTTCAGAGAAGACAAAAAGTATGTCGAAAGTAGGGCAAAGGACGGCTTTGGAAAGAAAACTAATTCGATGACCAATTTCGTCCTGTATGCTATAAGACATGTGGATGACTCCAGTCCAATTGATATCGAACAGGCTGAGGGACTCATCCAGACAATCGGTGATAACCGCCAGACTCTCGCAGCCGTTCACGAGGATATTAATGGCATACCGCAGGAGCTAAATGAACTTGGAAACAATCTCAACCAGATAGCCAAAGCCACAAATACAATTTTAAGGACAGCGCGTGAAGATGATGAAACACAAAAAGAAACAATTGATAAAATTGTCGCATTTGAGCGCGAGGTGTCATCCCTGATGAAGGAGCTCTACAAAAAGATTGATGAGTTCAACAAGACTATTCAGCAGGCAAGAACCCGCATCAACAGTACTCTTCGTAAGGAAGATGAGATTCTTACCCGGTGTTTGGTATTTCCGACCGTTGGTGAAAAAGCCAGGAGTAATGCGCAACTCCTTCGGATGCTTCAGGACTTCAAGAAGTCAACAAAACAATCTTTTGATTTGATGACTGTAGCTGAGCTCGTGAACATTCTAAAAAATGAACCAAAACCTGAAACCACAAACAAAGATTAGGAAAGGAATAGAATATGTCAAGATGCATCGTAAAAGTAATCGGTAACTCAGCAACCAGCTTTGCCGCCTGTTTTTATAACGAGAAGAAGGTGGCACAGGGTACTGCGAAGTGTTTAGCAATGCGGAACTTCGGGGAACTGGAGAGATACTTTATACACTCGCCGGTAGTGATGAGTAAGTATCTGAAGAAGATAGCCGACCATAATAGTATCGTGAAACATCCTCAGAAGCATATTGTTTTCTCCTACCCGGGAAAGGCTACCCAAGAAGAGATTGAACAGCTGCTGAAGGATGCTGCCGAGACACTTGATCGTCTGGGCTACAAAGGCCAGCCGCAAGCGTTCTGGGTGCATAATGACACAGAAAATACCCATATTCATGCTGCATCGGTAACAGTCAGTGTCAAGAATGGCATGTGGATTGACAACTATATGGAGGGCCGTCGTGCCAGGCGCATCCTTGACCAAATCCGTGGAATCAACATTGAAAATGCTATCAATAAAATACTTGAATATAAGTTCGAGAGCCGAGAACAGTTTAAGAGCCTGCTCATTGCCGCAGGGTACAAACCCCACTATGATGATGAAAACAAGACCTTTGATATCTGGCGAAACAAAGAACTGGTGGGCAGCATCTCACAGGATGAGATAGATGATAGAATAGCAGCTACTGGCCGGAACAGGGACAACCATCAGGATATTGTGAAGAATCTCCGTGGTGTTCTCCTGGATCGCCGCCGACGTTCATTGAAAATATCCTTTGGCGGTAATGAGCCTGAAAAAATCAAAACAAAAGGTGGCCGTGAACATACTGCAACAAAAAAACTAAAAGAAGTTAAGGACAACCGTTTCAATGGTGACAAGGGACTTGACATTGAGGGTGACCGAAAAGCCCAGTTCAAACAGTTTCTTCTTGATCTGAAGCGCGAGCTTGGTATATCCATCGTGTTCTCGCAGTGGAAGGATGGAAGCACAAAGGGCTATACCCTCATCGACAATAGGAATAAGCTGGTGTTCAAAGGGTCTGATATAGTTGACCTCCAGAAACTGCTAAATCCTGAATGGCGTAAAGGACAGGTGAAAGATGCCGTATTGTCCGCTGATGATGCTGCTGCCATGGCCGAAGAGATACGGCAGGATGACAATTTGCCGTTGGCCATCGAGCAGCAACTGGAGAGGCTGGGCATAGATATTATATATAGTAAGGACTCAGCTATGGCACTCTATAAAAATGATGGTGAGGATGAGAACCGCCAAAAGGCGAGGTCTCTCATGAACCAGGTGCTCACCATGGTCAGAAGTGAAGAGGATGCTACAGAAGATGGTCTATGGAAAATAAAATCTTATGCCAAGGAGGCGATGGGACGTGCCGTATGTGCTGACGACCTTCATGCTTTGGAAGAAAAGCGTAAAGCAAAGGAAAAGGCAGCGGAGGAAGCCCGAAGGACAGAACAAGAGAAGGTCAGACAGCGTGCCGAGACTGCAAAGAATATTACCGGCGACAATATAGGCAGATTTATCACCGATGTGCTCGATGACTATAATATCATTTATGATCATAGTGCCAAGGACTATCGTACTGACATAACTGAGGAAAGGGCTGTCAAGCAGTCTCTTGCATCACTTGAAAAAGCAATCAGCTCACAGGATCCAGCTCAGAAAGACTGTAACGCAGATTTGGCACATTACTATGCCCGATGTGCCGAAGCAATCCATAGGAAAAATCTAAAGCAAAATACAAGTCCTGTAGAAACGTCAAAGCCAGGTGTTTTTCAGCGTCCGGCAGAGCGGACTGTGCCCGAAGAACCGAAGTGTAATGGTGCCAAGATTATTCCATTCGTGAATATCGAGGTGTGGGGTGCCAGAGATCGTGACGGTAATATACATATTGGAATCGTCATTGACGGTAAGAAATACTCCCCGAAGCCACTCCTTCCAATCCATCAGGAATGGTACCAAGAGCAAGCGAACCAGAAACAGGCCATGCAGGATCTTCTAATTCACTACTTTGGGGATGAGATACAGCAGGCCCAGGTTGAGAACTGGAAACAGCAGCACTTTGATGCTGGGAAGATGCCATTCGGCATAACAATAGGATCGACCTATGGTACTATAGGCCGTATGGGTGACAAATTCTGGCTCAGAGGTGAATTCACTCAAAATAATGAAACGAAACTGGAGAGTAAGGAGGTCGGCAAGGACGATTATATCAAATGGAGGAATGGAGGTAATGATGCCAGGGCTGTTGTCTGCAACACCATTGGCCGCGACTTAATCAAAGGCTGGGGCTTTAACCCGCTATCAGACATCAAGAAGATGCTGTTTGATTCGTTGGAAGCTTTCGACACTGCACAAGGAATCGAACAGTCTGTGCACACTTTCGAGGCGTTCACAGAGCAACTGTGTAATGACTTCATAGCTGCCTGCGGCAATGTCGCGCTGGCATACCTTGGAGGACTTGGAGGCGATGGTCGTGGAGGTGCCGGAGGTGGTAGCAACAACGATCTATCGAAGAAGAAGGATGATGAATGGTGGAAGCGTGGTTCCAGTATTATGGGATTCCACCCCAAAAAGAAAGGATCTTCTGGAGGCCGGAAGGTATGACAACAGAACAGGACTGACCGTCATTTATGGACAAGCGTCTATATTTATGGATTGCAGGCTATATTGAAATTATATCAAGAAAAAGTTGATATTATATCAAGATTTCTTCGTACCTTTGCGACATGGGAGCTGGTCGTCCATATAATAGTAAGACACCGATATGGCGCAACAAGGCAGCCATCAAGGTTCGGGTTTACCGCTATTTGGCGGACAATGGAGATGTGTCACCAACCAAGTCTGGCTGTGCCGCTTATATGAACTTGTCGAGAACGACGGTCATTAAATGGTGGGATGTCATGGGGTGGACGGAAAATAGCAGAAATACCTATAATATGGTTTGGAAATGGCGAATTGATAATAATACCGATCAAGACTTTGGCCGGTGTGCCGAAGAATTAGGCATTTCTTATGATGACGTAATGCTCCAGGTAATTACGCGAGACAATATTTGGGGAGTACATCATCTTTAATGGTTAAAAAATAATAAAACCGCCTGTACAAATTAATTATTTTGGGTGGTGTTTTTGGCACACATATAAGTAATAAATAATACAGTCACGCACGCGCGAGGCACGATTTTGTAGTTACAATTTTTTTTCTGATATTTGCAGCGGCGACCAACAAAACAGCTGTAAATATGAAAAGCTACTATTACACAAATCAAGCGCATGTTGAGATGCGAATCCATACCGTCACAAATGATTGTGTATGCCTTAACGGTAAGGGAGGCTCCAGCCTGAAAGTTGGCCGCCAAACTGTTTTTCAAATCCAGGGCCTTCCTACCGTTTTTATTCAAACATATAAAAATTTCGATTATATTATGAACAATATGAAATATTCTTTGTACCTTTGTAGCAGAAAAAAGGAAGTGCCTCCATGACCTGAGAAAACGTCGCCAACGTTCAAAGTCCAGAGGCACAGCATGAAGTGACCTGCAATAGTGGGCTGCTTGCTGTGTGGATAAGGGTAAGTTTGGCGACGTATCAGTGAAATCTGATTCCCTCAGGTTGCGCAGCGGCAGCCCGCTTCCTATAAGTTTCAAATTGCTCCTAATGGCTGCGGGGGCAACCTAAAACGCCAAACAAAATTATGAAAAAGTTAATGATGATTATCGTGAGCATGATGGCTGCCATGAGCGGCTTCTCACAGACAACAGTTGCAGAACCTGAGTTTGTCGGTCAGGTAATAGTGGTAAATGCGGACAGCACGACAATCCTGCTCCAGAAAGAACAGGCATCCATGAAAGCCAGTTCTACGAACTTCGGGCTGATACCTATCCCCGGCAGTGGCCTGCTGGATAAGAGCAGCACAAACCTGGTGGTGAAGGGTAAGGAGGCAAAGGTGATGCTGGAGCAAGGGCGGCTGACGTTTATTGTCCGTGCAGAGAAGAATGACATCGATCCGGTAAGCATCTTGGGTGTCTTCCAATTCGATGTAAAGAAGAAAAAGAGGCAGTTCAAGATGGCAGAAATGAACTCCGTTGGCGGATGGAACTTCAATATGTCTTTCAATAACGTCAAGTACGTAGCGAAGAAATACGGTGAACACTCCTATCTGATAGTTATCGAAAACCCCGAACCCGGACAGTACGGCATCGTGCTGAACGATATCTATAATGTATCAACCTTCGGGGTGAAATGAACATTAAACTCTCATAGAAACAATTTTAGAAAATCAATGTAAAACATAAAATCATTACTACTATGATAACGTTATTTTTCTTAATGATGATTGCTGCAGCGTTCGGTGATGATTCTGACAGCAAGAAGAACAGAAAGAAGTCCTACCGCCGTAGGTACAAGAAGGATGATTCGTGGCTCGATTACGCCTGGTTCCATGACCACGGGCATAATGTCTGATACATGAAGTGTTCTGATTACCTGGCATGCGGCACTTGAGCCATGGGAGTTGCGGGAGGCGGTTACGGCGGCCTCATGTTGACCGGCCCATGAGCGTTGGGAATTGCGGGAACGGGTTAAATGACGCGTTCACTTAGTCCATCCCATGAGCGTTGCTGTGCCAGGATCTTCTTGGAGGGTTCTTTCAGTCGCTACGCTTGGTGAAAGCGGCAGAGCCGAGCGGCGCCAGAGCGTCAAGGGCGTAAGGAGTGGGGCAAGTACATCACTCACTGTGAGGCCCCTCCATCTACAGGAGAGTGCGGAATAGGTAATCACAGGTGCGAAAGCACGTCTGCGAGGGTCTGAGGAAATATTTGATTCCGATAACGACTTGAAAAACGGCTCTCCTTTTGGCGTATTCGGAGAAAGACCTGTAATGATTTCGTACACGCGATTCTACAGGTTAAACTATGTGAAAAACACTGTGAGAAGTGTTAAACCCCTGTTAAAACACCAAATTGTTTTGTACCTTTGCAGCCGAAATGCTTGGGTTACTACCGACCATTTCGCGCCGGCCTGGCAAGACAGTTGGTTGATCTTCCTGATGGAAGGGACGCGGTGCCAGGATTGTTTGAGCTGCCTTGCTGATGCCCCGGCGATTAGTGCCGAGTGGTGTAACAGGAGGCAGTTCTTTTTTGCTAAATCTTTGGTGGTCTCAGAATTTTGTTGTACCTTTGCAGCAGAATTGAGAGCTGAATAGGAAGTTCCGGGGGCTTTGGTCTGTCTGGGCATCTCTGAGGAAGATTTAACTTTCGATAATGAGTGGAAAAACGGCTCTCCAATCTTCAGGACTGTCAGGTCGGGGTATGCGGATTTCATCTCCATACGTTTTACCACTTGACAGTTCTATTTTCTATCGGCTGCTTCTGTTGCTGACGTTCCCGCGATTGGTGCCAGGTGGTCTGGCAGAGGAACTGGTAGTCCCTGAAGTCTCGCGTCCCGGCAATGATAACCTTAAAAGTATTTTCCTTCATGGCCTCCTCCCTTTCTTCTTGGCTGATTCCTCGTTGCCGTTATTTTCGAGTAAGTCCTGCAGGCGCTCATCAGCGGTTTCTTCGTGATTAGTATTGTAGCCCGTGACACCGGCAAGAGCCACCTTCCACCGGCCATGAGCGTGTTTGGCTATCCTCCCCACCTGAGTTTTCGGAAGGGGACGAACTTTTTTCTTGGGGTGTTTCTTTAATTCTCTCTGCTCCCGAAGAAAATCAAGAACCTCACATACCTCCACGTTCTTCCGGAGGATATCCTGATAGATGGCCAGATACTGCTCCTTACGGCTACCTTGCGGCATATACGCATCACGGACAGCTTGCAAGCCGCAATAGACGGCATTATAGCACTCCAGCCACTGACGGTACTGCGCTGACGTACCTCCTGTGAGGGTTATCTTCTCAATGTTACCTTTGAACACCGCCAGCGCCTTTTCTATCTTGCTCTTCTCGACCATGTAGGCCGCATCAAGAACACCAGGTGTACGGTCGGCAATGTTCTTCAGCTCGACTCTTGAACGGTCGGTCAGCATGCTGTCAATCACCTCGGCATGGGTCTCCTCCTTCGACAACGCCTGCATCATCTGTAGACGGAACATCTGCTTGCTCGTCATCATTGCCGAGTTACGATAACTCTTGTGAAGGGCATCATAGTACAAGTCGGGAGTCAGGTGTCCGGCACCTGTCTCACCAACCAGAAACTGGTTCATCACACTCGCGTCATGATTATACGTGACAGACTGAGCATGGGCAGCGACACATGCCAGAAACATAGTGATAGTCGTAATAATCTTCATAACTGTTATCTTTTTAACTCATTTTTATCGCAAAAATACTTATTATTGGCGGAAATCCGCTGTTGAAAAATTTTTTTTCGTATATTAACGTTTTCACGACATACAGAAGAGGAAAGCAAGGGTTCGGGTTGGCGCTTGAGACCCGAAGCGGCCAGCTCCTTAGAAGGACCATCAGGGAGAGGTTAACAGGGCTGCAGGCTCGCTTCGCCTCCCAGGCATGATTTTATTGGCTGGCTGGCAACCATCACCTACCGAGTCGAGACTGCCGGAGGAAGAAAGACTAACATCGAATCCACGTTCTTCCTGAACAATGATCTCACTGAAATAACGGGTCACCTCACCCAACAAGACCTGGACGAACTGCAGTCGGTCAATATAAGTGACTTCGAAGAAGAGTTTGGTGACGAAATATCAATAAATAATTGACATATTATCAAGTTCCGCGAAAAAAGTTGATGTAATATCAAGTTTTTATTGTACCTTTGCAACAGAAATGAAGGTTATGCTGTCATTGTCATTATAGGATTGAATTGTATAAGCAAGGTCTCTCCGCGACGCAGCATATACCTCCATTTTTTTATTTTCGTATAATACCAATTTCTTGGCAAGAAAATAGTTATAATACCAATTTTTCTTCGTACCTTTGCAGCAGAAATAGAGCTATTGACATTGCGGGAACGGGTTCCAATAACGCGTTCACTAAGACCGGTCAAAGCTCTGTTTTCTTTTATATCCTTAGATTGTTTTCCTGCCGGACGTCATTAGCGATGTCTCCCAGCACCTTGTCAAGCCGCTCCAGCTGCTCTTTGCTGAGGGCATGAATACAGTCTATCGCTACCTTCTGTGCCAGGATCTTCCGATGAGCAATGTCTGATTCCTCACTGATTCTGACTCCAGGCGTGCAGATGCCCTTATAATATTCGTTGAAGGCATCCTGAAGCCATCGGATGCCCGTATGCATGCCGTTGCCGGTGATGTGCTCAATGGCATATTGAGCAGTTTGCTTCCGTAACTGTTCCATCTTTGCGTGTTCGTTCATTCTATGTATATTATTATACTTAATGACCCTGACGGCCAGACCTTTCGCCTTGGCGGTGTCAATCATATTCTTGGTTCCACGCGATTGCCCGTCCCAGAAGGCTATCAGGGCATCGGCATTATCTGCCATCTTCGCGTTCCTGATGGGGCCTGCGGCATGACCGTCATTATCCCAGTCGGCAGGGAAACGCTCGATCTTGTAGCCTCGTTCACGGGCATACCGCTCACCCAGCCTGTCAGCACCTCTGGCCGTTCCGCTGACAATGACAATGCTGCTGTCCTGTTTCCTTGACAGGATAGCATCGCATTTCTTACGGAGGAGCTGGTAGTCCGAGAAGTCTCGCGTTCCGGCTATGATAACCCGAAAGAATAGCACTACAAAATGCTGGGTAAATTTAGTAATTCACGTATCGTCCGGCCAATCATTCCTTCAGTTACATCATTCTGGGGCGCATCATCGATACCTGCACCCACATCTGAGGTACCTTTGCCGTATGTCACCTTCAGGAAATACTTCTGCCCGTCAGGATCTTCTACCTGAAGCTGAATGCATGATAAACCTGATTCTTCTGAATAAGGCTCAATGCTTAATTTAGTGATTGGGCTATCCAGAAAAATCCTCCACAATTTAGGATGCTGTCCTGCAGCACCGCTTTCAATACTCATTTTATCCATATCCTCTAAATTTTAATTGTATGTTATTTTTTATGTTCTCTGCCGCAGAATAGTGTAGTTCTCCTGCGGACTTTCGGCCTCGAAGTTCATGGTAGCCAGCTCACGGGCACGGACAGGGTCGATGCCGTCACGCTGACGCTTGACAACTGTGTGGTCTTCTGTGTCAGCAGGAACCACACGACGACCGTCATCAATGGTTTGGGAGACATCATTCCCAGCACGGTCTAACTGCATCGCCATGCCGATGGCTGCCGTGAAAAGACTGGAGATAAGACTGGAAAATAGGTCACCACCTTGGGAAGCCTGATCACCGTTCATTCCCAACAGATATGCAAGCATATTCTTCGGGTCATTACTACCTGTGGCATCTGTAAGCAGAGCGCCCTCCTCGGCATTATGAAGCTGCTCAGGCGTTAACTCGGTTCTCTGTTGCTCAGCCAGCCATACATCACCAGGAGTGGGAGTGGTGTCAACCGAGCCTTTCAGATTCGCCAGAAGATCCACGTTTGTTCCTTTCTTCAATACCGTGCCCTGCAGGTTGCCACGAACGGCAATCTCAGCGAGATAGGTAAGGGGGTCAACAGCCTTAACATCTTCAGCGGACTGTCCTGGTTGAAGGTGCTTCACCGTCAAATGAAGATGGGGGCCGGTGCTATTGCCAGTGTTACCAGAGACACCGAGTTTCGTTCCAGCATTGACAATATCTCCTTCGGAAACACTAATCTTATCAAGATGACAGTAAGATACACGCCACTTAGAGCCATCGGCACGCTCATACTCCACAGCAACAAATTTGCCACCTCTATCAGGCTGATAGCCAATACTAACGACCTTGCCCTGGTTCTCTGTAGCAAAGACATCCTGATACCTCGCACGGAGATCTATACCATTGTGCGGATGGTCTCTATAGGCCGTCGCCTTGATGCCGAAGCCATCAGACATCACCAGATTGTCAGCGGCAATAGGAAAGCAATAGGCAGGAACGATAGGGTAACTGCTGGCTGGCCCAGGACTGGAAGGTAAGATAGAAGTGCCGGCCTGCGAACGAAGATAACCGATGGTCTGACCACGACGCTGAGCGAGGGCGACAGCCTCCTGGTCTATCTTATCAAGACCATAATCGTTAATCTCACGCTCGATAATCCTGGCGTAACGACCCGGATCATTCGCGGGCTTCTCGGCATATCCGGCATCACAGATGCCATTGGCCCATCCTGCATGGTCGGTGCTCGACAAGGAATAACATGCCTTGTAACGCTGGTTCTGGAAGAAAAAACGTGAATGATCCTCTATGCCCTGTTCCGGGGAGTTGTAAACACGGAAATGGGCCATCTTTCCATGGTCGTTAAGAAGCATGGTCTGACCACCATGCTTGCGCCAATAACCATTATCATCATGGATACCGAAATAGTTATTGGTAAACTTGGAATATTCACCATGCTCTATCCATGCCTGCGCCAGCGTGACAGAGGCAGGAATGCCATACTTGATCTGCTGCTCAATGGCAGCGTTTTTCAAGCTCTCGTAGAACCGAAGCTTCTCTTCGTTTGGTTTTGCCATAACTGTAGATTTTTAATATTGTCTTACTTCTTCGAGTTTCCCGTCGTTAAAATCTAATAGCGCCCGCTTATGACCTGGTAAGTCATATTCACAGCTTTCGTGAAACCTATTGCCAAAATTCGAGGATGATGGCTGGCCGAGAATCTTCAGCACAGAGTCTTTTGGCATTCCCGTTTGAACAGTCACCATGCCGTTGCCGGTATTGATGTCAATCCAAACCGTTTCTGTCTTTTCTGCCTCTTTCGCCTTATTAACAGCGCGATAATAAGCAATCAGAGGAACTGCCATCAGGAACAAGATGTAAATAGCAATGACTATTAACAGACTTCCTACTCCGATTTTGAGAAATTTGTTTTTGTTTGTATCCATATATTCTTTATTATTTGTTATTAAAACTCCCCTCCAACCCATGAAGGGGACTTGCGATTGCCATTTCATTGTCGCAAAGATATAAAGTATCTTCGTGATTCGTGTCCTTGAAAAATTAAATTTCGTATATTAACACTTTTACGACATATTTTCTATAGTACATCATCGATGTCTTGTTTCTTGCGTTTCTTGACAGTCACACGGCCATGCTTGCCCTCGTAACTGCTGATGGTGTTCCTGAAGGATTTCTCTACCACTTCACGAATGCTGAAGCCCTCTTTTTGGGCTATAGCCTTTATCTTCTCTACAAGGTCATCGTTGCAGATTACCGTGAAGTGTGTCCAGGCGGTATTGGCTGTAACCTGCTGTGTTACTGACTTCTGCGTTTTTTCTTTCTTCTCTGGTACTGCGTTTCCAGTGCTAACCAACATGTCACCAACAAGATTGATGTTGTTGGCTGGATTGTCTATGATCTTTTTCTTAACCATAACCACATCATTTTAACACGTTACATATTTATATATAGGCCCGAAAGCATATTTGAGGGCTTTGCGTTTTTCGAAATTGAATAGTTCCAGAGTGGAGTAACCATTGAGATGGGTGGTAAGAGGAATGTCGGGTGTTATCTCACCCAACTTTCTACTAAGCGCTTCTACTGCATCCTCGCGAGCCTTGCGAACCTCGCCCCTCTTCTCAAATACAGCTGAAATTTTATTTGGAATGAAGAATATCTTGGCTGAGAAGTTTTTCTTGAACACCTCCGCGAAGATTTTTGTGGCATCCACGCTGTCAGAGTTCAGCTCATAGGGGATGATGGCAACGTCCGCTGCACTGTAGATAATCTGCAGAGCAGGGTCTTGAATATTACCGGGACAGTCAATGAGGACAATACAGGGAAGTCTTTTTATGCGCTTCATCATCTCTCGTACTCCATCAAGGTCAGTTGGATTCAAAAAATGAACCTGCCAGGGTATCTTGGCTGACGGATGGGAGTCAAGGTCTCGCTTCCGATGACGTGAGATCGACTGTTGGATATCTGCATCCAATACGATTACCGGTTGCCCTTGTTCTACAAAGAACGTGGCAAAGTTGGCACAGAGGCAACTCTTACCGACGCCGCCTTTCAGTGCTGTTGTGAGAATGATTCTGTTGTTCATAACGTCTTTATGTTTAAATGTTTAAGTGTATACATTATTTATAGATAATAGACTAACTTCTTAATTAATATCTGTGCGTCAGCAAGTCTTATCTCAGGGCAGAATATTCAGGATTTTCAAATCGTGTGAATTCTGCTTTGAAAGTCAATAGAATGTCACCCGTTGCACCCTTACGGTGCTTGGCAATAATGATTTCTGCCTTGCCACGCAGGTCGTTGCCGTGATCGTCCTCCTTGAATCCGTAGTATTCCGGACGGTGTACAAAGAGCACCATATCGGCATCCTGCTCAATGGCACCCGACTCACGAAGGTCGCTCAGCTGAGGACGCTTGCCCTCGTTGCCCTCACGGTTCTCCACACCACGGTTCAGCTGACTAAGCGCAAGAATGGGGATGTCCAGCTCCTTGGCCAGTCCCTTCAGCGAACGCGAAATGGTGCTCACCTCTTCCTGGCGGCTGGAGAAGCGCATGCCGCTGGCATTCATCAGCTGCAGGTAGTCAATCATGATGAGCCTGACACCATGTTCGCGGACCAGACGGCGTGCCTTCGTACGCAACTCAAAGACGGAAAGTGAGGGCGTGTCATCCACATAAAGCGGGGCACCCAGAAGGGCCGGCAGACGCTTGTCGAGCCGTTCCCACTCCGAGTCGTCCAGCTGGCCGTTCAGTATCTTCGAACCGGCAATCTCGCAACAGTTGGCTATCAGACGGTTGACCAGCTGCACGTTCGACATCTCAAGCGAGAAGAAGGCCATCGGTATCTGCTGGTCGGCAGCTATGTTCTTCGCCAGTGACAAGGCGAAGGCCGTCTTACCCATGGCAGGACGTCCGGCAAGAATGACCAGGTCGCTGTCCTGCCAGCCGCTGGTCAGCTTATCCAGTTGGTAATAGCCCGTAGGAATACCCGTCATACCGCCCTTGTTGGCAGCAGCCTTCTGAATGACCTCTACGGCATTCCTGATGACCGGGTCTATCTGCGTGAAGTCCTTCTTCAAGTTTCGCTGGGACAGCTCGAAAAGCGAACCTTCGGCATGCTGCATCAGCTCGTCAATATCGCTGGTCTCATCGAAGGCATAGGTCTCGATGTCACCGGCAAACGATATCAGCTGGCGGGCTAATGACTTCTGCGCAATGATGTGGGCGTGGTACTCGATGTTGGCCGACGAGGCAACACGCGAACTCAGCTCCGAGATATAGACCGGACCGCCTACCTGTTCCAGCGTGCCGTTCTTGGCCAGCTGCTCGGTTACGGTAAGCACATCGACCGGCCGCTCGTCCACGCTCAGGTCGCAAATGGCACGATAGACCATCTGATTACGGGGTTCGTAGAAACTCTCGGGACGTAGCGTCTCACAAACGACGGCATAGGCGTCCTTGTCAATCATCAGGGCACCCAGCACAGCCTTTTCCAGTTCAGGTGCCTGCGGCTGAAGGTGAGCGATATTTGAATCACTCGTTTGCTGTCGGCCAGCTCGCCGGGAATTCTTTTCATATACCATATCGTCAATATTATTTTATTTATATTTTTCTGCTTTGAAGAGGTCTGCCACATTGCCAGGACAGACGAGCACATTCGGGGCTTTTTGCTCTTTCTTCGCGATTTCTATTTCCGACTTCAGGGCATTTATTACCCACCCAATCCCTTTAACAGTGCCGTCTCTCTGCCGTCTACGACCCTGAAGACTGCACAGCTTATCTAAGATATTTGGAATATACCTTATAGCGTCGTCCAGGGTTTCCTTATTCGGCTGAAGTTCAGTTAAGCAAAACCCCATGTTTTTTGTCAAGTAATCATATACTTGGGGGTTGAGAAAACTCACCGAAGTCTTTGCCAGCAAAGCCTTCTTTTCGAGTTTTTGGTCTCGATGCTGAGGTTGCTTAACTGGAATAAAACGGAAAAGTTTCACGGGGGAGCATTTGCAATTCGGGTTTTCTCGAACCTTTTCATATTTGAAAGTTAAAGGGCATGATTCGTTTAATGCTTTCTGGGCTGGTTTAATAACACGTTCTTCCAAATGATCAATTCTGTCTTTCCCATTCTTGCGTTTATAATCCTCTGCGGCGATTCCCAGCCGTTCTTTTAGATGTTCAATGGTTATATATTGCGGATCCGGTTTCTCCGAAATCTCCGAAATATAAATATAGAACCACATCGAGTACACAGTTGGAAGCATAAGGGCTTTTGACAGCTCGCATATCCGAATGCCGTGAGTTACATTTAAGAGAACTTTCCAAAACTGGAGATCAACTTTAAACTCCATCAACCCAGTTCGCTCTAATACGTGAGGTTTCTCAATGATACCGCAGGTACTCCAGATCTTTGTCTCATATTCATAAAATTCAATGGTTCTTTCTCGAAGATCTTTTAGATCTGCTCGTATTGTCTTAAGCGAAAAATCTGAGAAATATACATCTGAAACTGGTATTTTAATGAGAACATCATCATTTTGATACTCAAGCTGTCTTAAATTGTCTTTGATTTTTAAACCTTTCAACTCAACCTGACAGAACTCGAGTATGCGAAGAATAAGGCGCATCTGATGGATAGTTAGAGTTGACTTATGCCGAGCCCACACTAACAGCCAAGATATGGTTATATCCTGGTTCTTACTCAATATGATGGGGGCTGTTTTCTTCGCCATGGTGATAAACTCTATACAGTTGCCAGCGGTTGTTTCGTGCAGTATGATTGTACGGCAGCATCCATTTCGTCAACGGTCATCACCCGATGATCGCGTATCCATTTGTCGAGTTCTGCTTTCTCGAAGAACACAAACCGGTTTGGTTTGTAGTGGGGTATTGACTTACTCGAAGTAAGTTTATACAATGTACTCCTGCTCATGTTCAAGTATGAAGCGGCTTCATCGAAATTGAAAATTTCCTTCTGGCAGAGGAAGATGCCTTCCAGTGCATCGATACGTTCTTCTGTCTGCTGCTGCTCGAAAATCTGATGAGCCAGCACCTGGGCTGCACTTTTACCTTCAAGCATTTGCTCTGCAAGAACAAGTGCCTGCTCCATGTTCTCTACATGTACTTTCTTGGCTATTGTTTCCATACCTTTATTTTATTTACTTTCCGTTTTTGCCACAAAAGTATATTTTTCAATAAACTAATGAGGCCTTGAAAAATAAAAAGTCGTATATTAACAATTTTACGACTTGTTGGGTCGCTCAAATGTTAAAATTTGGACGAAAACACTCACTTTTGACCGTCTGACGAAATCTCTTCTGGACCAGGATCATCAAGAAGCTGAAGTATTGCACGGAGACACTGACGTGCGCTGACGACATACTGGATAAGGAAGACATCAATGCCTGAGCCGTCAAGATCAAGCATATTTACCATATCTTCAAGGACTACTCCCAGACGGTCAACACTTTGCTTGCAGTCCGGTTGAAATTCACGTATTCCACTTAGGGTAACGGCATCCCAATCGGATAACGTCACGCCATTGAAGCTGTCAAGTTCTAATGATACTTCTCGCATCTTCTCTACGGCATTCGCCATTGTTTCGATGACATCTTTTTTGGCAGGAAAGATGTTTTTTTCATCATCGTCGTTGTCACACACTAACGCAACCTTGGTGATTGCTGTCTCTAAATCACTTGCATAACTCCTTAACGGGTTTGCTTCCTTCACTAATTGCTCTAACTTTTTCATATTGCATCATCTTGTAACCATTGCCCTCAGAAGAGCTGGAGCACCCCAGACAGAGAAACGGCTGCACTTCCCGTTGGTTACAAGATGATGGCTTCTCCGGAGAGCAGTTCAATCTTACGAGAAGACAACCGTTATAGGATGCACTTGTGGGCAATAATAATGCCCAGACTATATCTGAGCGACTAACGTGCGCTCTGCCGGATAGATAACTATCATCTTGTAACCGTCTGCAAAGGTACAAAGAATTTTTGATACCACCAAATATTTATTAAAAAATCTTCCAATTTCCTTGCCCACATTAGTAATAAAGGTGTGGGTAGGAAGGTTAAATGTGTGGGTAAGAAAATGATCCCAAAAGGTTAAATGTGTGGGTAAGAAGGTTAAATGTGTGGGTAAGAACCTTTAGGGACGGCACTATACATGGGTGTTTCGGCGAACGCGGTAGTAAGTAATTAGCAGACCTTGCTTTCATAGCAGTTAACAGAAAAGGTGTTTAAGGGGCGGTCGGGGCGTGCCCTCCCTTGGTGCCATGCGGCTCCATTGCAACCACCTTGAACTGACCTTGCTGCGGAGAAAAGCAAGCATCCCCCTCGCAGGGGGTAAAGGGGGCAAGGGAAAGGGAGACTTTTTCCGCACGTTAAAAAGTGTGTAAAAGTGCAACTGATGCTTAAATGACTGTTACAATAACAACCCCGGATTGCCTTAGATCTTGATGTCATGGGACTGTTCCAGGTCTCGGTCATGCTGCTGCGTCCACCTGTCATCGGCAATGGCGATGAACTTTGTCCTGGTCTCTGAGATGAAGTGAGTGAATTCATGAATATAGGCACTCACCACAGACCAAGGCTCCAGGCATTGGACTTCTCTTCAGCATGGGTCTTGCCTCGAGGCCAACCCTAAAAAGAGAAAAGATGGAAGTCAGAGAATGCGAGAGACCTGTGACTTACGAGAGTTTTTTAACGAAATCTTCGAAAAATTAGAAATTTATTTTGATATTTCGATTTTATTTTGTAATTTTGCCACCAAAATGTGACAGCGATGAGGATTTTCACGGAACAAACCATCAAACAGTTCACAGAACTGCACCCTGATGCTCTTGTGGCTATGCAGGTCTGGACTACCGTGGTTAAAACCAGCCGGTGGACATGCTATGCTGACATCAAAAAGGACTTTAATTCCGTGGACGCCATCGGGAACCAGCGATACGTGTTCAACATCATGGGGAACCACTATCGCCTGGTCGCAGTCATCAAGTTCACGATAGGTTTCCTCTATGTGCGCTTTGTCGGCACTCATGCCGAATACGACAAGATAGATTGTAAGACAATATAAGGAAGGAGTTAGATATGACAAAGATTGAGAACAACGAACAGTACGAGTGGGCTGTAGCAAGGGTTGAACAGCTGCTGCCACTTGTTGATGACACCACACCCCGGACAGATCCGAACAGCATCGAGCTGGAGCTGCTTTCGAATCTGGTGGCCGACTACTCGGAGGAACATTTCTCCATCGGTAAGCCAAACCTGGGAGATGTCATCAAAATGCGCATGGCCGAACTGGGCATCACCCAAGCAAAGCTGGCTGAGATCCTGGGCATCAGTGCCTCTCGCATCAGCGACTACATCACTGGTAAAGCTGAGCCGACCATCCGGGTGGCAAGAGACTTGGTCCTGAAGCTGGAAATCGCCCCGGCCGTTGTGCTTGGCTTGTGAATACACGAGAATGCACAGAATTGTCATTTTCTACACTAATCCTACACTTTTTAAGGGTGACTAAATGAGTAAGTAGTTAATTATAACCGAATTATGAATTTATCCCGATTCTCGGTCGGGGTACAACAATTTTGATACACTATGAAACAGAGACATCTTTTTACGCTTGAAATGCTGGAGGCAGAACTGAAGTTCCTGGAAGGTTGACAATGCTCACACATCTAATGATTATTAACTAGAATCCACTCTTTGAAAAAAGGGTCTTCCAACTCGTAATGGTCAGAATAATAGTGCAAATTGGGCGAAATACAAAGAAAAAGTCGATTTTTTTTCTTTTCATGGCATGAAACCTACCTTTTCATGGCATGAAACTATCCGATACATACTATGTAATGGTGCTTTACATGGCGAGTAACGGGTCGTTACATGCCGTGTAATGAGAAAGCGGTGAAAAATAAAATAGTAATCGCCGCGATTGCATGGTCACAATCCCGGGGATTGATCGTTGATAGGTGCCATGTTTGATATAGATACCCGGCACCCTGAAAGGAGATGGCCGGCACCCTGAAGCCTGCAGACTGGCACCTCTTATATTATAATTCGACAGCCTGTCTTTTTTGAAAAAACTGGCGTTTCCTGATTTAGGTTAACTGCAAAAAACAAAAAGACCTCCCCTCCTCCCTTTTCTTCGGAAATGCCAGTAAATAAAGGCGGTTCAGATAGGGAGGTGTTGGCGGAACACCTCCCTCAACACCTCCCTTAACACCTCCCTCCGAGGATTTGGGCATCGAAGCATTAAATTAAAACATTTTAACACGAAATCCTGACCCAAAACTTGGATTTCGCAAATAAATTTTGTACCTTTGCAGTTGCTATGATGCATGAGAAACACTCATTTGGCCACTCTTAGCCTTAACGCTTTAATTAAAAATTGTTTTTATGGATTACACTACACCTACATCAGGTGAAGCACATGCTGCTTCACAGGAGGCTATGCTCGTCATCGAGCAATTCCTCAACGACAAGTACCGCATCCGTCGCAACATCCTCAACGGAAAGGTAGAGTTCGCAACCCTACCAGAGGCAGGACCCTCTGCCGATGGTCTCTCTCGCGGCTTTTCGGAAGCCGACTTAGTGTATCGCCCCTTGACGCCGGAGGCTATCAACAGCATCGTCATCCGAGCCAAGAAGGAACAGATCTTGGAGAAGGGCAACCCCAAGACGGAAATCACGGAGTATGTGGAGTCGGAGGAGATTCCCACGTACAACCCCATCCTGGCATTTCTGGACGCCTTGCCCCAATGGGACGGACAGAACCACGTAGCACGGCTCTTCGGCCGACTGCCTGGCACGAGCACAGAGCAGCTGAACTTCCTCGCCATCTGGCTGCGCTCCTCCGTTGCTCACTGGCTGCAGATGGACACCCTGCACGGCAACGAATGCGTGCCCACGCTGATTGGTCCGCAGGGATGCGGCAAGACCACGTTCTTCAAGCGCCTGCTGCCCCCACAGCTGCGCGAGTATTTCCTGGACCACCTGAACCTGTCGAACAAGTTTGACAAGGAGATGGCACTCACCAACAACCTCTTCGTCTGTCTCGACGAGCTGGAGGCCATCCGTCCCAGTCAGCATGCAGCCCTGAAGCAGACGCTTTCGAAGAACAAGGTGAACGGTCGTCCCATCTTCGGCCGTACGCAGGAGGACCGCCTGCGCTTTGCCTCGTTCGTGGCAACCACAAACAATCCCCATCCGCTGACAGACGCGACGGGCAGCCGACGCTACATCTGCCTCCAGATTCCTGAAGGAAAGCTGATTGACAACGACGGCGACATCGACTACCAGCAGCTCTATGCACAGGTGCTCTACGAGTTGCGCGAGGCGAAGATCCCCTATTGGTTCAACAACGTCGAGGTAGCGAGAATACAAGAGTTGAACCAGAACTACATGGGACAGACCGATCTCGCAGCCATCGTCAAGGCTTGCTTCCGCAAGCCGGAAGAGGGTGAGAAGGCGCAGTCGATGAACAGCGACCAGATGATTGCCATCATCCAGAAGGAGTTTCCTGCTGTAAAGCCCACCCACAGCACGAAGGTGCACCTGGGCTTTGCGATGAAGGACCTTAACTTCGAGCATACCGAGCGCAGTCACGTCGCTTACTACAAGGTCATCCCCCGCAAGGTCGCCTGACCTTCAGAGGGAGGTGTTAAGGGAGGTGTTGAGGGAGGTGTTCCGCCAACACCTCCCTATCTGAACCGCCTTTATTTACTGACGTTCCCGAAGAAAAGGGAGGAGGGGAGGTCTTTTTGTTTTTTGCAGTCAACCTAAATCAGGAAACGTCAATAAAATGCCATAACGCAGCTTTGCTTTATCAAACGTGGAGGAGTTTTCCCTATTAACTTTTGGGGAAAACTCCTTTTCAGTTTAGGAGAATTCCTTTGTATATGCCAGGAAAAATGCCGTACTTCGCATCGTGAACAAGAAACATTTAAGCCCCTTGGTAAGGGGCGGCTATAATGCAGGGATTAATAACAATTAAAATATAGGAGATAAGATTATGAAGAAGATGATGATTCTGGCAATGATGATGGTCATGACTATCTCGGCCAACGCAATGAGCTATAACGCAGCAAAGAACGAGGCTCTGTTCCTGAGCGACAAGATGGCTTACGAGCTGAACCTCACCGCTGCACAGTATGAGGCAGTCTATGAGATTAACCTCGACTACCTGATGAGCCTGAACGGACATGCTGACGTGTTTGGCATCTGGTGGGATCGCCGCAACGCTGACCTCCGCTATGTGCTGACTCCGTGGCAGTACGACAAGTATGTGAGCCTCAATCACTTCTATCGTCCTGTAACGTGGCACGCCGGCAGCTGGACGTTCGAAGTCTATTCCCGCTACGACAGGGGTCGTTTCTACAATGACCGTCCGAGCGTGTACGTGACCTACAGGGGTGGCAACAACCATCGTGACGCCCGCTTCTACGCTGACCGTCACGTGACGAAGCCCAACATGCATCACCACACCGCAACGACGAATCATGGAAGGCCGACGCCTCACCACGACACGCCGACGACCCACAACAACGACCACACGTGGCACAACACTGGCAGTCACAATACGCACAGCCCGCAGGCTACGCACAATACTGGCAGTCACAACACGCACAACAGTCACAGCGGCTCAGGCCACTTCGGACGCAAGTAGATGCTGTTAAACTCTCTATATGCCTCTCAAGAGGACTCACGGGGAATCTCAGAAATGGGATTCCCCCTTTTTTCTTTATAAACAATGCTAATTATGAGACGAAAGTGAATGAAATTGACAGGAAATGATTATCTTTGCACTCGGAAACAGCAATATTATAGCTATAAGAATGAGAAAGATATTACTAACTTTATTTGGCTTAATACTGACGTTGACGGCTGCAGATGCGCAAGTCTATACCGCAACGCAGAAGCTCGGTTTTCCTATCCTTGGTGGTGAGCTGAGTAATTCGGCAGCAACGTCGGTGGAGGATATCGACGAGGTAATGCCGCGAATGCGGGCGTTGGGACTGAACACGGTACTTGTGCCAGCCTATTGGGAGTTGATGGAGCCGGTGGAGGGGACGTTCGACTTCACGCTCATCGACCGTACCATTGACGTGGCACGACGTGAGCAGTTGCACGTGGTGTTCCTCTGGTTTGGCGTGTGGAAAAACTCGATGTCGTGCTATACGCCCAGCTGGTTCAAGCAGGACACGAAGCGTTTCCCACGGGCAATGACTGCCGAAGGCAAGCAGATGGAGATTGCGTCATGCTTCAGCGACAACGTGTTACAGGCCGACCTCAAGGCTTTCTCGGCACTGATGCAGTATATCCGTGAACGGGACCCGCAGCGCGAAGTAGTCGTCATGATGCAGATAGAAAACGAGATAGGTATGCTGGAGTCGGCACGCGACCATTCGCCGTTGGCAGAGAAGGCATACAAACAAGAACGGTGGGCAGAGCGTTACGGCACGGACGAATATGCTGACGAGAAATTCATGGCGCTGAGCTACGCCCGTTACGTGGAGCATTTGGCTAAGGCTGCCCGCGATATTCACGACATGCCGCTCTATGTGAATGCCGCGATGAACAGTCGTGGGCGCCGCCCTGGCGAATATCCGTCGGCAGGACCGTTGGCACATCTCATCGACTTCTGGCATGAGGGGGCACCGAGTATCGACCTGCTCGCTCCAGACATCTACGACACGGGCTTCAAGTCGTGGTGTGCGCAGTATGCCATGCCCCTGCGTCCGCAGGATGGGGGCCAAATCAAAAACCGCCTCTTTATCCCAGAGAGCCGCTGCTGTGAGAATAGTGGTGTCCGCGCCCTCTATGCCTTCGGTGAGCATCAGGCATTGGGCTTCTCACCCTTCGCCATTGACCAAGCCAGTCCAAAAGAAACAGCATCCGTGACACAGGCCTATAACCTGCTGAGGCAATTGTCAAATGGTAAATTGTTAAATTGTAAATTGTCCTGGGGCCTTCTCTTCGACCAAAGCGACAGCGAGCGCATCATCGATGACGATGGCGTGGTGATGACCTGCCGCCACTATTTCACCTTGCCTTGGGATCCACGTGCCACTGACGGCAGTACGTGGCCAGAAGGTGGCGCCATGCTCATCCGTTTGGGCAAGTATGACTACTTGTTGGCTGGCAGCGGCGTGGTCATTGACTTCAAGACACCAACAGAGAAAGAACAGGAGCAGAAGAAGCAATTGGGCGAGGACGGCTTTGCTGAGGCCGGTGGTAATTCTTCACTCTTCACTATTCACTCTTCACTTTTCAAAGGCAAACGTCTCGGCCTCCTTTCCGTCGATGAAGTCACCATCGCCGATGACGGCACCATGCAATACCAGCGTCGTCACAACGGCGATCAGACCCACCAGGGGCGTCATGCCCGCATTGGTGTGGGTGAGTGGAAACTGCTCCACATCCGTCTATACGAATATTAAACGAAAAGAAATGATCAGATGGCATGGAAACTGAAATATCGCTGTAAAGACTGTGGCTACGAGGCTGATGTCTATGAGGGGCGTGGCCTCTTTCGTCAGGAGATTACTGCGGTGTCTTGCCCAGACTGCAAGACCATCCAGAATATCGTAGTGGGAGGTATCATTGCCGACGTGGCTCCATCCTACAGAAGCGAGGTGGGTCGGCTGTGTCTGCAATGTGGCAGCGATAACATCAGGAAATGGGATATGCATACCTGTCCCAAATGTCAGGGCGAGATGGAACAGACTGGTGATAAAGAATTTTGGACGTAACCCCCTAATTCATTTTTTTTGATTTCGTTGTTCCAAAATTTGGAAATATGGATTATTTTTCATATATTTGCCCCCAAATCTATGTTTAGCGAATGAAGCAAAAAGATTTCTTTGCTTTTAGGAAGCGAAGAAGAACGGTAAACTGATTGAGATTTAACATGTGGAATAAACCTTGGACTATGAAAGAGGGCTTTCTCGTTGGAGGAGGCCTTATCTTTGCAGGATTGGCGCTGCAACTGAGTGTCGGCTCTGTGGTGTGGGATGCGTTTGCCTGGCCTGTCAACGGCATTGTGCTGGCAGGTTTTATGGTGATGCTCACAGCGATGGCGTACTTGCGCAAGAAAGTATATGCCTTTCAATGGATGACGACATATCAGGCATCCATCCCTGCGATGGTGTATGCCGTGGTGCTGACCATCATCATGGGACTGACGCGGCAGCAGGAGGGTGGTACGTGGCTGAACAATATGCTGTCGTTCTGGCCATTCGTACTTATCTATGTGTATATCACGGTGATCCTGGGACTTACTATCCACCGAAGATTACGTAATATATTCAGAGGTGAGGGGTCGATGAAGAATGACATCCCCTTTATGCTCAACCACTTAGGACTCTTTATTGCCCTTACTACCGCTACTCTTGGCAATGCCGATATGCAGCGTGTAAAGATGATTGCTACCATCGGTAATCCTGAGTGGCGGGCGCTGACTCAAGAGGAAACCGTCAAGGAGATGCCGATAGCCATCGAACTGAAACGCTTCATCATGGAGACCTACGATAACGGCTCACCCAAACGCTTTGCCTCTGAGATTCAGGTCCTGACGAAGACGGGAAAGAACATCGAGACCATCGTAGAAGTGAACAAACCCTATGAGGTGGATGGCTGGAAAATCTATCAGTACGGTTACGACACGCAGATGGGTCCCGAGAGTCAGGTGTCGATATTGGAGCTGGTCAGCGACCCGTGGCTGCCGCTGGTCTATGCAGGCTTCTATATGATGCTGGCAGGGGCGGTGCTCATGACGCTGATGGTGTTGTGGAGACGATTGAGAAAAGCTACGGGCAAGGCGCTTTGGGTCTATTTAGCCCTCTTTGTCTTCGCATCCCTCTTTGCCTACTTCTTCTTTGACAGTTACAATACAAAAACGCTGGTGCCTGCCCTGCAGAGTCCGTGGTTCGCGCCCCATGTCTTTGTTTATATCTTTGCCTACACCCTGCTTGGCGTAGCTGTCATCATAGCCTGGTGGAAGTTAACTGACGACCTCGTATATGTAAGCCTTGCCTTCCTCACCATCGGCATGCTCTTCGGAGCACTATGGGCCAAGGAGGCCTGGGGTCATTACTGGTCGTGGGATCCAAAGGAAACGTGGGCTGCCATTACCTGGATAGCGTATCTCATCTACATCCACTACCGTCAGGTTCCTCGCCACCGCGAGCGACTGGCTCTCTGGATGCTCGTTGTCTCCTTCGTTCTCTTGCAGATGTGTTGGTGGGGCATTAACTACCTGCCCTCTGCCCAAGGCTCTAGCGTACACACTTATAGTAGCAGCGAGTAACAGGAACCAGATTGCTATCTACTTTAGGGGAACCAACTGATCTAATAGTGCCTGACAGCCCTCCAGCACGTCGCGCCACGTAGCCTCGAAGTTGCCCGTGTACCAAGGGTCAGCTACGTCGCCAGGCCGTCTGGTGAAGTCCATCAGCATCACAATCTTCCCTTCTGGGTCGCCACCGCAGATGTTTCGCATGTTGCGGATGTTCCACGAGTCCATACCAATCAGTAGGTCGTAGCGAGCGTAGTCCGAACGTGTCATCTGCCGAGCTGTCTTGCCCGCACAGCCGATACCGTGCTCCGCGAGTTTCCGTCGGGCAGGGGGATAGACGCTGTTGCCAATCTCCTCCGTTGAGGTGGCAGCCGACTCAATCACGAAGTTGTCTTCCAGTCCAGCTTTGCTGACTAAGTCCTTCATCACGAACTCTGCCATCGGGCTTCTGCAGATGTTCCCGTGGCAAACGAAAAGTATTCTTTTCTTTGTTTCCTTATTCATATCGGGCGCCAATATTATTCATCCTCTTTCATTCGGCATATCCTATGCGTCTCACGACGGGCCTCGCGCCAGCGGGGGAAATACTTGTCCATGAGGGCATGGAAGCGAGCGTTATGACTCGGCTCCAAGAGGTGGCATAGCTCATGAACCACGATGTGCTCGGCACACCATTCGGGCAATAGCAGCAGATAGATCGAGAAGCAGATGGACTTGTCCTTGACATTGCAGACACCCCAACGTGAAATCATTGCCTTGTAACATACAGCAGATGGTTTCACGCCCATCTCCTTCGCGTGCCGTTCCACCATTGGCTCTATCAAGACTTTCAATCGCCGCAGGGCATCGTCAGTCTGTTCTCTCGTCTTGAGTGGCAGCTTGTTGTAAAAGTCAGCCCTACGCTTCTGACGTTCAAAGGTCTTCGTCCTCGCCTGGTCAATCCACTCACGGTGTTCCTCAATGAATGCCGTGATTTTTTCGCGAGACAATCCGATGGGTGCAGACACATGCACATCGCCATTCTTCACGATGCGCATGGACAGCCGGCTTGTAAACCTGTATGTTACCTGTATCGCCAAAATAATCTACTCTCCGAAGATTCTCTGTAGGCGTTTTTGCATGGGCTTGCCACGAAGTCCACGGGCAACAATCTTGCCCTGCGGGTCGATGAGGAGATTGTCGGGTATGCCGTCAATCTTGTAGATGGGCGCAGCAGCACATTTCCAGCCCTTGAGGTCGGAGATCTGCAACCACGGAGTCTTCAGCTGTTCGATGGCCTTTACCCATGCGTCCTTCTTGCTGTCGAATGAGACACCGATGACTTCGAAGCCCTTGTCATGGAACTTGTTGTAGGCTGCAACAACGTTGGGCATCTCGGCACGACAGGGACCGCACCATGAGGCCCAGAAATCAACGAGCACCCACTTTCCTTCACCTACGAAATCGCTGATCTTATGCATCTTTCCGTCAGGGTCGGCCATCTCCAGGTCGATGAACTGCTGGCCGATGAAGGCAGTCTTCGGACCTTCCTCCGGCTGCAGCACCTTGGCTATCTCGTCTCTTGACTTCTTCAGATAGGGGTGGGTGGCAAACACCACCTGTTCCTTGACCAGTTCGTCGTACTCCTCCACGCCATTGTCGAAGAAGTACAGCTCTGAGAAGGCCAGCGGAATAAGCGAGTTACGCTCTTCCTTGAAAACCTTGTTGGCGAACTCTGTCTGTCCGTCCATCACCTTGTTATACTCGTCCATGAGCTTTTCCCCTTGTGCACGCTGTTCGGCCTCGGTCATCTTCGACACTTTCGCCATGAAGGTCCTGTTGGGAATGTCCGCCTCCACATCATACTTCGTCAGACGCTCGTTCAGCGGTGAGCCTTTCAGCGTGCTGTCATTGATATTGATGGCCACAGGCGTTCCGTCGTTGAAGAACACCGTCGTCCACCTTTTGTTCTCTGCCTTGACAGCCATAAAGGCATCCTTGTCGGCAGTACCGTTGAACGAGAACTTGCCGTTAGCCACAACCATGCTGTCGATGGCTTTGTCTGTCAGTTTGTCTATCAGATAGATTTTCTTACCATCGTCAGCGTATGTTCCGCTGACGGAATACTTTACTTGCTGTGCCAAGGAAGGCATTGTTGCAGCTGCGATGGCTGCCGTCAAAAATAATCTCTTCATCTTTCCTTTATTTTTTAGCGGCAAAATTACAAAGAAAATGTATTATTACAAAATAAATTACTAATTTTGCACGCAAATGATACAAAAACGATGTAAGATATGAACGAAGCACGTGCCGTTGAAATACTCGAGTCACATGACATCAAGCCTACTGCCAACCGTTTGGTGATTGTCAAGGCACTGGCAGCTGCCGAGCGTCCGTTGTCGCTCAGCGAGCTTGAGAACAAGATTCTCACCATCGACAAGTCAGGCATCTTCCGTTCCCTGACGCTCTTTCGTGACAACCATCTGGTGCACGTCATCGAGGGGGGAACTGAAGGTGTGAAGTATGAGCTGTGTAAAAGTCGAGACCATGAGCACGACGAAGACCAGCATCCGCACTTCTACTGCGAGCGGTGCCAGAAGACCTTTTGCTTGGACGAGCTGGAATTGCCCGACATCGTACTGCCCGAGGGTTACGAGCCGCACACAATGAATCTCATCATCAAAGGACGCTGTCCGGAGTGCAGCAAGTAGTTAGCCGTAGAATTCTTTGTACCTTTAGAGCCCCTTGATAAGGGGCGGCTATAATGCAGGGTTATAATAATCCTTGTACCATTCTGCAAACTTTCTCAATCCTTCCCTCAACGTGATTTTCGGCGTGAACCCGAAGTCACGCTCCAGGGCTGTGGCATCGGCGTATGTGGTAGGCACGTCGCCCGGCTGCATGGGCACCAGTTGCTTGTGAGCCTCGAAGTCGAAGTCCTGAGGGAGCACCCCGGCACGTACCAGCTCCTCCTGAAGGATGTTCACGAAGTCGAGCAGGTTCTCAGGCTGTCCGCCGCCGATGTTATAGACAGCATAGGGTGGGATGGGCAGGCCGTCTTCGCCCTTCTTCCTTTCGGGTGCGCCCTTCATTACGCGCACGATACCTTCCACGATGTCATCCACATAAGTAAAATCTCTGCGGCAGTTGCCGTAGTTGAATATCTGGATGGTGTCACCCTTCAGCAGCTTGTTCGTGAAACCGAAGTAGGCCATGTCGGGGCGTCCGGCAGGACCATAGACGGTGAAGAAGCGCAGGCCCGTCGAGGGGATGTCGTAGAGCTTGGAGTAGCAGTGAGCCATCAGTTCGTTGCTCTTCTTTGTGGCAGCATACAGCGATACGGGGTTATCCACGCGGTCATCGGTCGAGAACGGCACCTTCTTGTTGCCGCCATAGACGCTACTGGAGGAAGCATAAACCAGATGCTCGACAGGATGATGTCGGCAGGCCTCGAGGATGTTGTAGAAGCCGATAAGGTTCGATTGGATATAGGCATCTGGATTGGTGATGCTGTAGCGTACGCCCGCCTGTGCCGCGAGGTTGACCACCACCTGTGGCTTGTACTCGGCAAAGATGTTGTCGATGGTCTCTTTATCGGCAATGTCGCCCTTGATGAACACAAAAGACCCCCTCTTATCCCCCTGTGTAGGGGGAAGATCTGAAGTCCTCCCTAAACAGGGAGGATTTAGGAGGGTCTTCACGCGGTACTCCTTCAGGCTGACGTCGTAGTAGTCGTTCATGTTGTCGATGCCCACGATGGTGGCACCTTTCACGTCGTTCATCAGTCGCTTTACGAGGTTGCTGCCGATAAAGCCGGCGGCACCAGTAACAAATATGGTCTTTCCATTTAATTCTATTTTCTCCATAATTACATATTTAGTTGTTATTCCTTACCGTATTTCTCCACAGCCTCGTAATAGGTGTCGAGACTACCAATATCGAAACGTCCGGCAGACATGGGCCAGGCGTGCATGGTGGTATGTTCCACCATATAGTGTGCCAGATTGCCTGGCGCATCCTTGCCGCACCCGTTTTCCACAGAGTGACGGATGAGGTCAAGGTCTTGCTTTAGATAGATGTAGAAAGGTGGTACGGCCCAGTGGCTCTTCGGCTGCTGGGGTTTCTCCTCCATGTTGAGTACACGCATCGCTTCATCAACCACGATGACGCCCGTGCGCTGTAGCTTTTCTATGGAGGGCTGTTCGTGGCACATGATGCACGACGTCCCTTTCTCCTTGGCAAAGTCCACGAACTCCTGGAATGAGAAGAAGAGCAAGTTGTCGGCAGCGACAACCAAGAGGTCAGACCCGATATGGAGCTTATCCATCGCGAATAGCAAATCGCACACTGCACCTAAGCGGGTGTCATTCGTCTCCGTGCCGTCATCGACGATGGTGATGGGTTTCTTCCACCTCCCCTCTTCCGTCTTCCATTTCTCGAAGATATCTGCGAACTTGTGGTTGGTGATGATGATATGCTCGTCAATGTCATCGATTTTATCGATGTCATCGAGCATTCTGCCCAAAATGGTGTTCTTGCCAATTTTCAGCAAGGGTTTCGGAAAGTTTTTTGTCAGCTCACCCAGTCTTGTGGCGTAGCCGGCTGCAATTACAATATTTTTCATGTTAAACTGCGTAAATCATGCACTTTATACAAAGCGTGCTCCGTTATCAGGTTTGACCCAGAACACCTGGAAGGTTTTTTCGTATTCGGGGAACTGTTCCAAGTATTTCTTGGTCAGCGTCTTCTCAATTTCCTCCTTATGCGCTGGGTCAACGAGGGCGATACAGGCTCCCTTGAAGCCGGCACCCGAGAATCGGCCGCCCCAGACACCGGGCAACTCACGCATAATCTCGTAGATGGCAATGAGCTCAGGACTGCCGCACTCATAGTTATGGATGCTCGACTCGCAGGAGTCGAACGACAGCTTGCCAAATAGCTTCAGGTTACCCGTCTCCCATGCCGTAACACCCTGACGCACACGTCGGTACTCTGAATAGAAGTGCTCTGCACGACGTGCGAAGCGCGACGGCATGGCAATCTTCGTCTTGTCGAACGTCGCCTTGGGAATGTCACGCAGGAACGTCTTGTCAAACGTCTTTAGCGGCTGATCGGTATATGCCAGCATGTTCCACGCCGCCGTCTTACACTCATATACGCGGAGGTTATAGTCGCTGTTCACCAGTGAGCGTGTCAGGCCCGAGAAGAAGATGCCAATCTCGAAGAGACCCTCCAAACCTCCCTGTTTAGGGAGGCTATCATTTGCACTACCAAACTTAATATGGCGGTATTCATTTGTGTCACAGTCTAAAAACAGGAGTTCATCCTTCTTGCCCAGGGCGATACATGCCTGGTCGAGTAGTCCGTTGTTCAGTCCGATGTATTCCCGTTCTGCCTCCGATGCAATCTTTACCACTTCAAACGGCTGTAGCGTGATGTCGTTGGCCTTCGCTAGAGCCATGACGTAGGCAATGAGGACTGCAGCCGACGACGACAGACCGCCTACGGGCAGCGAGCCTTGGATGACACCCTCGATGCCTCGTGTCAGTTCAAAGCGCTTGCGAAGTGCGTACTTGGCACCACGGGCATAGTCACCCCAGTGGTGCTCACGAACCTGCGACGGGGTGTTCACATGAAACATCACGTCGCCCTCGAATGTCCTTGAGGTAAGTTTTACAGAAGTGTCGTCGCTGATGTTAAACCACAGATCGACGCCTTTGTCGATGGCAAAACCCGTCACCAGTCCGTGCTGGTGGTCAACGTGTGCTCCCAGCGGACACACCCTGTAAGGTGAGAAGATATGATACTGATAATCCATAATGAATGAAATTTGCCACAAAAGTACAAAGAATTTCCGGATATACCTAAATAATCTGATTTATTTTGTTATTTGACTGAAAATTCGTACCTTTGACCTAATGGTCGAAGGTAGGCTTCG
Organism: uncultured Prevotellaceae bacterium; assembly: GCA_902768105.1. Lineage (GTDB taxonomy): Bacteria > Bacteroidota > Bacteroidia > Bacteroidales > Bacteroidaceae > Prevotella. Next base: position 7,283 of record CACXJZ010000009.1, on the reverse strand, counting down.
CCTCGGAAAAACAAATTCTCGTTGAGAAATTTGGTTTTTCACTCGGTTTGCACTACCTTTGCACCCGAAAATAGAAAGAAAATGAGTATAGAACAACAGATAATGGGTGCGGCACAGGCCGCAGTGAAGGCACTTTACCAACAGGAAGTGCCTGAGAAAATGGTGCAGCTGCAGAAGACGCGCAGCGAGTTTGAGGGTAATCTGACCCTCGTGGTGTTCCCCTTCCTGAAGATGTCGAAGAAGTCTCCCGAGCAGACCGCTCAGGAGATTGGCGAGTATCTGCAGGCCAACTGCGAGGCTGTAGCAGGCTTCAATGCGGTCAAGGGCTTCCTGAACCTGAGCGTCAGCAATGGCGCGTGGCTACAGTTGCTGGCTGACATCGACAAGGAAGATCACTACGGCGAAAAGACGGCGAACGAGGAGTCTCCCCTCGTCATGATTGAGTACAGCAGCCCCAACACCAACAAGCCGCTGCACCTCGGTCACGTGCGTAACAACCTGCTTGGCTGGTCGCTGGCACAGATTATGGAGGCCAACGGCAACAAGGTCGTGAAGACCAACATCGTCAACGACCGAGGCATCCACATCTGTAAGTCGATGCTCGCTTGGCTGAAGTGGGGCAACGGTGAGACGCCCGAAAGCTCCGGTAAGAAGGGTGACCACCTCATCGGCGACTACTACGTGCTCTTCGACAAGCACTATCGCGAGGAAATCAAGGAACTCGTGGCTCAGGGCATGGACGAAGAGAAGGCCAAGCAGGAGGCTCCGCTCATCAAAGAGGCTCACGAGATGCTGGTGAAGTGGGAGCAGAACGACCCTGAGGTACGTGCCCTGTGGGAGAAGATGAACTCATGGGTATATGCCGGTTTCGACGAGACGTACAAGAAGATGGGTGTCTCGTTCGATAAGATTTACTACGAGAGCCAGACCTACCTCAAGGGTAAGGCCAAGGTAGAGGAGGGCTTGGCTAAGGGCCTCTTCGAGCGTCATGAAGACAACAGCGTATGGGCCGACCTCACCAACGAGGGCCTCGACCAGAAGCTCTTGTTACGCTCTGACGGCACCTCTGTCTATATGACGCAGGACATCGGTACTGCCGAGATGCGTTTCCAGGACTATCCCATCGACAAGATGATTTATGTCGTGGGTAACGAGCAGAACTACCACTTCCAGGTGCTCTCCATCCTGCTCGACCGTCTGGGCTTCAAGTGGGGCAAGGAACTCGTACATTTCTCGTATGGCATGGTGGAACTGCCCAACGGTAAGATGAAGAGCCGCGAGGGAACCGTCGTTGATGCCGACGACCTCATGGAGCTGATGGTGGAGGATGCCTACAAGACCTCGATGGAATTGGGAAAATTTGATGATATGACCGAGGAGGAGCGCCGTGAGATAGCTCGTATCGTGGGTATGGGTGCCCTCAAGTACTTCATCCTGAAGGTCGATGCAAGAAAAAATATGCTCTTCAACCCCGAGGAGTCCATCGACTTCAACGGTAACACCGGTCCCTTCATTCAATATACGTACGCGCGAATCCGCAGTATTTTAAGGAAAGCAGCCTCCCCCGACCCCTCCAAAGGGAGGGGGGACTCCGATGCGCAACAGCTCTCTCTCCTTTCGGAGAGGGCAGGGGGAGAGGCTACTCTTGAGGCCAAGGAGGTTGAGCTCATCCAGAAGATGTCGGAGTATGGTGCAGCCGTCGAGCAGGCTGGCAAGGACTACTCGCCCTCGGGCATTGCCAACTACTGCTTCGAGCTCACCAAGGTGTTCAACCAGTTCTATCACGACTACTCCATCCTCAACGAGCCCGACGAGCAGAAGCGTGCTGTCCGCCTCGTTCTCGCCCGTAACGTGGCTAAGATCATCAAGAATGGCATGAGCCTTCTGGGCATCGAGGTGCCGGAGCGTATGTAACGATTATTGGTTAACGGTTATTGGTTAATGGTTCAGAACCCGCCAGACTATAGACACGATACGGTGCTACCTCTTCCAATAGAGGTCTTGGCAGACGCCTGGGCAGTCGATGCAGCATGCAGCGGCAACCCTGGACCTATGGAGTATCAGGCGATAGACTTGGCGACGGGCTATCGGGTGTTCCACTACGGGCCCGTGCATGGCACCAACAACATTGGGGAGTTCCTTGCCATTGTTCATGCCCTCGCCCTCTGCTGGCAGCAGGGTCTGCACGAGAAGACCATCTACAGCGACTCCTACAACGCCATCCTCTGGGTAAAGAAGCGGAAATGTAAGACCAAGCTCGAGCGTACGCCGCAGACGGAGCAGCTGTTCCAGATTATCGAGCGTGCAGAGCGTTGGCTCCAGACACACGACTTCCACAACCCGATAGTCAAGTGGGAGACCGCCCAATGGGGTGAGGTGCCTGCCGACTTCGGGCGAAAGAAATAAAAAGAGAAAATGAGAAGAAAGCTACTGCTCATCATCGTCATAGCAATGTTCGTCAGCGGGTTGAGTGCACAGACCGCTCGCGACGAGATATACGGAAACATGCAATATGCAGCAGGTTTCTACACTTCCTATGCCGCTCCTGCGCAGCTGCAGGACACTCCTGCCCCCGTGGGCTACAAGCCTTTCCATATCAGTCACTACGGCTGTCACGGTTCCCGTTATCACACATCAGCCAACTCCTACGACACGCCTTACACGACTTTGGCGAAGGCCGACACGCTGGGTAAGCTTACTGACCTGGGACGCGACGTGATGCGCCGTATCTCTTTCATCCGTGACGATGCCGATATGCGTTGGGGAGAGCTGTCGGACCAGGGTTTCCTGCAGCAGCGCGAAATCATGAGCCGCATGATGGCACGCTTCCCGGATGTTTTTTCTGCTAATGTCGATATCGATGCTCGCTGCACCACGCTCACCCGTTGTATCCTCTCGATGGAGAGTGCCCTCGTACAGCTGGCACAGAACGGTATGTTCATCTTCCATCAGGATGCCACGAAGCATGACACCCACTTCCTGAACTACGAAGACAAGAAGCTGATGGCCATGCAGATGGACTCTACGGCGACAGCCAATTACAATGCCCTCGTGCGTAAGCTGCAGAAGCCTGACCGTTTCATCTCCCTCATCTTCAACGATACCGCCTACGTCCGCGAGCATATTAATGCCGGCAGTCTCTATAGCTCCATCTTCCGACTCGGAGGCAACCTGCAGAACATGGACTATCAGCTGTCGCTCTATGACCTCTTTACCAAGGAGGAGGCCTATAATAACTGGAAGATTGCCAATGCCTGGTCGTACATCAACTACGGCGGCTACACGGGCAACGGCGGCTTGCAGCCCTACACGCAGCGTTACCTGCTGCGCCAGATGATTATGGATGCCGACAGCTGCCTCTATATGGCCAGCCCCTCCGTCGATCTGCGTTTTGGTGACGAGACGGGCATGATCCCCCTGAGCTGTCTGCTCGACATCAACGGCTACGGCCTGGCTACCGACAACCTGGAGACGCTTGACGAGATGGGGTGGGCCGATTACCGTATCTCTCCTGTGGCTGCCAACATCCAGTTCATCCTCTACCGCCGTGACCGGCACGATGATGACGTGCTGATCAAGGTGTTACTCAACGAGCGTGAGACCCGTCTGCCCTTACACACAGACCATGCGCCTTACTATCGCTGGAAAGATTTTTGTGAATATTACCTAGATAAGTTGGATGCGTATGAAGAGTAGGGTTTGGCTTTTAGGTATTGGCTGTTGGCTGTTGGCTGTCAGCTGTTGGGTGTTGCCCGCCAACGCCCAGCGTGCTCTCGACTGCATCACCCAAAGCCGTAACTTCGCGGCAGGTAACTACAGCGTCTATCCTGACAGCGTACTGCCCGCCCTGACGCCTGCCCCCGAGGGCTATCAGCTCTTCTACCTCAGCCACTACGGACGTCACGGCTCGCGTTACCTCAACGACCGCAAGGGCTTCGACATTCCCTATAAGATGCTGATGAGTGCCGACAGCTTAAGACAGCTCACGCCTACCGGTCACCATGTACTCCACGAGATACGCCTGATTATTGAAGACTCTGAGCGTCGCTGGGGCGACCTTACCGATACGGGTAAGCAGCAGCATCGCGACATTGCTCGCCGTATGATAGAACATTTCCCTGAGGTGTTCAGCGGTGACAGGCAGATTGTTGCGCGCAGCACCATCGTGCCCCGTTGCATCCTCTCTATGGGTGCTGCTTTGCAGACGCTGGCCAACATCAATCCCCAGCTGCAAATCTCCCTGCAGGCCTCCAACCGCGACATGTGGTACATGAACCATCAGGACAAGAAGCTGCGCAAGGGTGCTATGACACCCGAGGCAGAGAAGGCCTACCGTGACTTCTGCGCCAAGCGCGAGCGGAATCCCCGTCTGATGAGGCTGCTGTTCTATCATCCTGACTCCGTTAGCAGCGTGGTCGATGAGGTCACGCTCAACTACTACATCATCAAGATGGGCATCCTGCAGCAGAACACCCACCTCCACGAGCGCACCTACCTCATGGACCTCTTCACCAACGAAGAGCTCTATATGCTCTGGCAACAGGAGAACGCCTGGTGGTTTATCAATCACGGCTTCACGTCGCTCAACGGCAGCAGCCAGCCCTACACCCAGCGCCACCTGCTGCGCCATATCATTACCGATGCCGACAGCTGCCTGCGCATGGAGCAGCCGCCTGTCCACCTGCGCTACGGCCATGAGACCGTCCTGCTGCCCCTCGTCTGTCTGTTGGGTGTCAACGGCTACGACCTACATACCGACAACCTCGAGGATCTTGAGCAGTTCGGCTGGATTGCCACGCTTGTATTCCCGATGGCCTCCAACCTCCAGTTCGCTTTCTATCGCCGTTCGCTCGACGATGACGACGTACTGTTCAAGGTGCTGCTCAATGAGCGTGAGGCTACGCTACCCCTTGCCACCGACTGCGCACCCTATTACCACTGGTCTGACTTCCGTCAGCACTACCTGAAACTGCTCGACGAGTACAAGCCCCAAAAGAAATAATCTTTCAAAGGTGCCGGCTTTCAATGATCAATCCCGGCGATTGCCCACCCTTAATCCCAGCGATTGCGCGATGAAAGGTGCCAGGTTTTATATAGATACCCGGCACCCTGAAAGGGGATAGCCGGCACCCTGAAGCCTGCAGACTGGTACCCTTCTTCGAAGTTCACGGTATGCCAGTACGGAAATACCTGTTTCCTACGCCTTAAGTTTTGTTAATTTCTGCACATTTTAACACCTAAGAGTTAAATTGTGTCAAATAATATCGCTGTAGGGGTGGGGGGTAGCAAAAATTTTATAAATTTGCAATTTACAAGGTGCTCCAGACGCGTTCTGGTAGCGATATTGGCATATAATTACAAAACAATGCTTTATATGGATATGAAACATTTGACTCGGAGGATTACAATAGCTTTATGGGTGATTTTGCTTTGCCCATGTAGTTCTTTTGCGGCACTTCCCGACGACATAAATCAGCCAGAAGAGGCGCGTGACAGCCTTTGGTACAGACCTTACCTGACCATCTCCAACAACCTGGTTTACGACGCTGCGCTGACGCCTAACCTGCGCTTTGCCTATACTGCCGACAGCAGTCACTGGGAGTATGGCGTGACGGTGGGCTTCAACCCCTGGCCGCGTGGCAACCTGACCAAGAAAAAACTGCGTAACCTTGTGATAGCTCCTGAGTTACGCTACTGGTGCGACACGCTGAAGCTGGGACACTTCTTCGGTGCTGACGCTATTTACAGCCACTTCAATGCCGGCTATACCGACTTGCTTATTTATAAAGGAGTTAAGGACGAGCGTCGTCAGGGAGACCTGGTGGCACTTGGTGCGTTCTATGGCTACCGCTGGCGCCTGGGTCGTCGCTGGACGATGGAGGCTTTGGCAGGTGTTGCCGTAGGCTATGCGTGGTACGACCGTTTCGTACTTGACGAACATTGCGACTGCTGGACACCCATTGGTGATGGAGGCAGTGTATTCCTCTTGCCCCAGCTGGGATTGACCATCACTTACCACATCCCGCTGACGAAAAAAGAAAACAAAAATAATAATGAATAAAAACGTTTTTATGATGAAAAAGTTATTTAATTTTGCCTTGTCAGGTGCGATAGCACTTACAGGCCTGTTCGGTTTCTCTGCTTGCTCGTCAAATGATGAGGTAGTAGCAGATCCGAATCCGAATTTCGACCCTGCGACAAACGAGGTGACGACCCAGTTTGTGTTTAACGTGTCGAATGGCAATGAGCCCATCACTCGTCAGTCTGAAGAAGCCACTCAGGCATCTGCCGAGTTGGCTGCAAACAAGTTCCGTGGTATTGAGGATTCTTATATCATGTGTGCCAAGTTAGCTACAGATGGAAACTACCTCTCTACTGCGAGCACTATTGAAAAGGCTATCAGCATGGCACGTGTGGCTGCTGCCGGAACGTTGAGTAACGAAAAGTCACGCCGTGTGCTGGAGATGTCTTTACCTTTGAACACCAATACAATGCTGTTCTACGGTTGTGCCGTTAAAAATGGCACCGATCATACGGCATATAACACTTACGGTCATCTGGACGATTATACGGTTGGTGCTGATTTAAGCACCGTTAACTTCCAGCTCGGTAAGCGTTTGAGTACAGCAGATAAGGAGAAGTTCCAGGAAACGCAGAAACTGCTGGCTGCGATAATGTCCTGCATCATCAATGTTAATCGTGGTACGGGTGCTGTTGCTGCTACCGATGCTCCTGCTGAGGGTATTGACCCTTACGGCTTTGACATCCCAGCAACCTTAAACCCGAACATGACATGGTCGGCATATAACTTGACGACCAGTCCTGTCGATGGCGGTACTGCCCGTCAGCTGGAAATCAAGTTGGCCAAGTGCTATAAGGAGCTAACCACGGTTCGGGATGCAGAGTTGCGTAACGCTTCCGGTTATGCAGTGAAGGAGATGGCGAAGAACCTCTGGTCTATTGTGAACTCCGTTCGTTGTGCCACGCCTACCGATCAGGCTGAGGCATTGGCTAAGTATATGGCTCAGCGTATTCATGAAGAATTGGGTAAGTATTTTGAAGCTACAGTTCCTGCTAGCGGCGGCTCCGTTTCAGGTGTCACCATTAAAAAGGCAGAAACTCTTATCACTGAATTAGGCACTGATATCTATTGGCCCACTTCAACTGCAGGTACTAAGCCCGCTAGCTCGACATTCTCAAACATTACAACGTTTACGAGTGCCAACATGGGAGAATTCCCCGAGCAGTTTGATTTGCCACAGGGTTCAACCCATGTCAAGTTT
>CACXJZ010000008.1 GCA_902768105.1 uncultured Prevotellaceae bacterium | reverse complement strand
AGCAAAGCTACAAAACTTAAACCGTATTGCATCCATCTGCAAGAATTATTTCATGAAAATGGAACAATCTCTATAATCGGATGCAAAGGTAAGAGGTGAGTGACATTGACGATGTATGATGGCTGAAGGCTGAAGGAAGATGGAAGAAGGAAGATGGAAGAAGAAAAACACAATAATCTATAGTCAATTCAAGAACAATTAGTATATTTGCAGCGTATTAACTGTCATCGGCAAATACTGATGTAAACAGGGATTGTGATTGCTTCGAAAAATACTTAACATTCTTTGCAAGCAAAAGGTGAGATAAATATGAATAACATAGAACAGGTATTAAAGAGCTATTATGGGTATGATGAGTTCCGGCCTTTGCAGAAGGATATCATCATGCACACTATTGGCGGTGGCGACTCTCTGGTGCTGATGCCTACGGGTGGCGGCAAGTCGCTGTGCTTTCAGATGGCGGCGCTGATGACGGACGGGATGGCGGTTATCGTGTCTCCGTTGATTTCGTTGATGAAAGACCAGGTGGAGGGCTTACGGATGAATGGCATTACTGCGGAGGCATTGAACAGCAGCAACGACGAGGGCTATAACCGCGACATCATTAATCGTTGTGTGGACGGGAAAGTGAAGATGCTCTATATCTCGCCTGAACGATTGGTGGGTGGAGTCCTTACGATACTACAGAATGTGAAGGTGTCACTATTTGCTATTGATGAGGCGCATTGTATATCAGGTTGGGGTCACGACTTCCGACCTGAATATACGCAGTTGGGGCAGTTGAAGCAGTTGTTCCCTCGTGTGCCGATTATGGCCCTAACGGCTACTGCCGACAAGGTTACGAAGGAGGATATTCTGGTGCAACTGAACATTAAAGATGCCAAGACTTATATCAGCAGTTTTGACCGTCCGAACCTGAGCCTCGACGTGAAACGTGGCTATTCTGCTAAGGACAAGCTGCGTTCCATCGAGGAGCTTATTCGCAGACATCCTGGTGAGAGCGGCATCATCTATTGTCTGGCTCGAAAAACGACGGAAACGCTTGCTGCCAAGTTGAAGCAGGATGGTTTTTCCGTGGGTGTGTATCATGCAGGAATGCCTAACTCAGAGCGTAACCAAGTGCAGGACGATTTCCAGAACGACCGTGTGCAGGTAATCTGTGCCACCATCGCTTTTGGTATGGGTATCGACAAGAGCAATGTGCGTTTTGTGGTTCATTATAATCTGCCCAAGAGCATCGAGAGTTTCTATCAGGAAATAGGGCGTGGTGGTCGCGACGGTCTGCCTTGCGAGACAATCTTGTTCTACAACCTGCAGGACATTATCACTCTGCGGAAGTTTGCGGACGAAAGCGGACAGCGGGAAATTAATTTCGACAAACTGAAGCGTATGCAGGAGTATGCTGAGGCGCAGGTATGTCGACGTCGTATCCTCTTGAACTATTTTGGAGAAATCAGCGGAAAAGATTGTGGCAATTGCGATGTGTGTCATACTCCACCTCAGATGTTCGACGGAACGACAATCGTACAGAAAGCCCTCTCGGCCATTGTCCGTACGGAGGAGAAAATCGGATTCACGCTGATGGTAGATATTTTGCGAGGTACGTTGTCGCCTGATGTGGTGAGCAACAAGTATAACGAGATTAAGACCTTTGGAACAGGACGCGATATTTCTGCTCGAGACTGGCACGACTATCTGTTGCAGATGCTGCAGATGGGATTCTTCGAGATAGCCTATAATGAGGACCGGCATCTGCATATCACGCTATTGGGACAGGAAGTGCTTTATGGGAGGAGTATGGTGCAACTCGCCATTATCAACCGTGAGGAGTTTACTGTGAAGTCACGTAGAAAGAAACAACGTGAGGAACGGGAAATGGAATGGGCTGCAGTAGGACAAGGACAATCGGGCGATTTGTTCAATCGCTTGCGTGAGGTGCGCCGTCAAGTGGCAGCAGAGATTGGCAAGCCCGCCTTTATCGTCATGTCCGACAAATCGCTGCAAGACCTTGTACTGAAACGTCCTACGACATTGGAGGCGATGGCGGATGTATATGGCTTTGGCGAGTATAAAGCCAAGGCTTACGGCAAGCCATTCATCGAGGCTATCAAACAGTATGCGAGTGATAGTGCTGATTTGCCGTTCCCTGAATTTCGGGATGGAGATAAAACTCTAAGTACAACTGCTGATTTGACTGCAAAGAAGGAAGACAACCATGAATATAAGCAGGAATTGGATAGGCTTATTGAGATGCAAGCGGACATAAATAGGCAAATTGAGGAACTGCGCAAGAAAATAAAATAATTGGTAAATTGTTTTGTGGTTCCCTTAGTTTGTATTACCTTTGCACTCACTAAGTAAACAAACTACGATGAAACGAATCTTGATAGCAGCATTGACGATGCTGGTACTGACTGCGATGACGGCAGACAGACCGGTAACCATTTTTATTATTGGCGACTCGACGGCAGCGAAGAAGGACCTGACGAAAGGCACGCCGGAGAGAGGGTGGGGCATGGCCCTGCAGCAATACTTCGACGAGGCGTATGTGGTGGTGGATAACCACGCGGTGAACGGACGCTCGAGCAAGAGCTTCATTGACGAGGGACGATGGGACAAGGTGCTGGCGCTCATCAAGCCCGGCGACTACGTCATCATACAGTTCGGACACAACGACGAGAAACCGCAGCCCGAGCGACATACGGACCCTGGCTCGACGTTCAACTACAATATCGCAAGGTACGTGCGCGAGACGCGTGAGAAGGGCGGCATACCGGTGGTGATGAACCCGGTGGCGAGACGTAACTGGGTTGTGGCCTCCCCCGGCCCCTCCGAAAGGAGGGGTGAACCGATAGGAGCGGCTATTGATGACGAGGCGCTGCGTAACACCACCGCAACAGATGCTCCCCTCCCGTCGGAGGGGCAGGGGATGGTGCTCATGGACACGCACGGCATGTATGCCGTTGCACCGCGCGACGTGGCGAAAAGGATGAACGCGCACTTCGTGGATGCGAACAGGATTACGTCCGAACTGGAGCAGCGCCTGGGCTATGAGGGCTCGAAGAAGCTGCACATGTGGTACAAGCCTGGCGAGCACCCTGCGCTGCCTGACGGCCGTCAGGACAACACGCACTACAATGAGTACGGTGCGAAGGTGGTGGCGGGACTGCTGGCTGATGCGCTGTGTGAGGAGGTTCCGTTGTTGAAGAAATACAGAAAAGATTGATGGGAAAGTTCAAGCAAGCGACTTTCGGCTGTTTCGGCATCTTGGGTGTGCTGATGGGACTGGCAGGCATCGTGCTGCTGGTGCTGAGCATCATGGGTATGTTCTATTCGGAGAACGAGCTCGACAAGAAGCGTGCGGAGTATTCCGAATACTCGATGGAGCTGGAGGAATATGAGGCTGACACGCTGAAGCAGGCGCGCTACACGGAGATATGCGAGCTGATTGACAAGGCCGAGGCCGACGGCGACTCGCTGCGGATGAGGGAGCTGCAGGACAGCCTGGAGGTGTATGCCCCGCCCACGCAGCGTGGAGTGATTGGCTTCAACATTGCCGCTGCCTTCCTCATGATTCCTGCTGCGGGCGGTGTGGTGATGATGGTGGTGGGACTGATTCTTGCTGTGGTGTTCTACTATTTGTGGGAGCGTGGGAAAGGTAAAAAGGTAAAAGGGTAAGAACGTAAAAACGTAAAAAAGGTTAATCGGCAGAAAATTCTTTGAACTTTAAACCCTAAACTCCAAACTTTATACTATCTTTGCAAACAGGAATTCTTTTAATACTAACTAAACAAATAAGAACGCTATGAAGAAAAAGTTTATCTGCGCCGTTTGTGGATATATCTACGAAGGCGATGCTGCACCCGAGAAGTGCCCCATCTGTAAGGCTCCTGCCAGCAAGTTCTCTGAACTGAAGGACGATGCCGACATGACCTATGCTACCGTACATAAGATTGGCGACGGCAAGCCCGAAGGTGTGAGTGAAGAGATGATTCAGGACCTGCGCAACCACTTCAACGGTGAGTGTGGCGAGGTTGGTATGTATCTGGCAATGGCCCGTCAGGCTGACCGTGAAGGTTATCCCGAGATAGCTGAGGCATTCAAGCGCTACGCTTTCGAGGAGGCAGACCACGCCAGCCGTTTTGCCGAGCTGCTGGGTGAGTGTGTATGGGATACGAAGACCAATCTGGAAAAGCGTGCTGCTGCTGAGGCTGGTGCTTGTGAAGACAAGTTCCGCATTGCCAAGAACGCGAAGGCTGCCGGTTTCGACGCCATCCACGACACCGTACACGAGATGGCGAAGGACGAGGCTCGTCACGGTGCTGGCTTCGCCGGACTGCTGAAGCGCTACTTTGGAAAGTAAAAAAGTAAAAAGGTAAAATAAAATTGCGAAAAATCCGTTTTGTCAATGTATGATGAGACGGATTTTTTATTTTACAATCTTTCTGGCACTATGCATGATGCATGGTGTGCTGACATCGTGCAGCGACGACGAACAGTTTACAACCAGTCGGAGCGACATGCTGACGCTGCCGGAGGACACGTTGAAGATGGACACCATCTTCAGCGGCATATCGTCGGCCACCTATACTTTCTGGATTCATAACAAGAACACGAAGGCGCTGCGTGTCAGCGACATACGCATGGCCGACGGCTCGAAGGGCTTCCGCATCAACGTGGATGGTGAGTACCTCAACCAGTCTATCAGGGACCTGGAGGTGCTGGGCGAGGACAGCCTGCTGGTGTTTGTGGAGATGACTCCGCAGCAGACGGGCAAGCTAGAGCCAGAGCCCATTGACGAACAGCTGGTGTTTACGCTGGAGAGCGGTGCCGAGCAGCGTGTGAAGCTGCGTGCCTGGGCTTGGGATGCGGAGCGCTGGGAGAACAAGACCGTGAAGGGCGACGAGACGATAGTCACGGAAAAGCCCATACTGGTGTATGGGGCGCTGACGGTGGCCGAGGGTGCCACGCTGCGGCTGAAGGGTGCGACGCTCTATTTCCATGCGGATGCTCCGCTGCTGGTTGAGGGTGCGCTGGAGGCTGAGGGCGTGACGATGCGTGGCGACCGTCTGGACGATATGTTCTGGTACTTGCCCTACGACCGCGTGGGTGGCCAGTGGCGGGGCGTGAGGGTGAAGGAGAAGGCTCGCGTGACGATGACCGACTGCGACATCCATGCTGCGTATGCGTGTATGACGGTTGACGCCGGGGCTGTGCTGCAGCTGACGCGTACCATAGTCCACAACAACGACGGTACGGGCATCTATGCGAGTGAGGCAGAGGTGATGCTGGATCATTGCCAGCTGTCGAACGCCAGCGGCTCGCTGCTGTCGGCGCAGAAGAGTCATGTGACGCTGCTGAACTGCACGCTGGCACAGTATTACCCGTTCGCCATGCGTGAGGTGGCCCTCAACCTGGGTGAGGGTACGACGTACGTGATTGAGAAGATGCTGATTGGCGCTTACGAGGAAGAGCTGATTGCGGTGGGCGACGGTGTGGAACAGGTACCTGAGGAGGCTTACCGCGTAGCCAAGAAAGATGACTTCGTGCTGATTGACGAAGAGAATTTCATATATGACTTCCATCTGAAGCCCGACAGCGAGGCTGCGGGCTACGGATGTTACTAAGGACGTTTCAGAACTCCGTGAACGACAGGGGCATCAGCTGACGGATGCCTTCCACACGGTAGATGCAGCGCTTGCCGTAGAGCAGGATGATGAGCTGCTGGTGGAAGCGTGTCTCTGTCTCGATGATCACCTGACGGCAGGTGCCGCAGGGAGAGACGGGCTCTGTGGTCAGCTCGCCATCAGTGCCCCGGGCGGCGATGGCCAGAATCTTGACCGGCTCCTGAGGGAACTGCGCGCCGGCAGCAAACAGGGCTGAACGCTCTGCACAGATGCCTGCGGGGAAGGCGGCATTCTCCTGGTTACAGCCGACGAACTCCTGACCGTTGTTCAGGACGACACCGGCACCAACATGGAACTTGCTGTAGGGCGTATAGCTGCGGTTGGTTCCTTCGAGGGCCAGCTGTATGGCATTCTGTTCCTCTGCACTCAGCTCCTCCAACGAGCAGACCTGTATGGTAGAAAGGAGATTTTGTATTTCCATAGACTTGCTTTGATTAGTTTGTACTGCTGCAAAGATACGCAAAATTTTTGTGAAGTGCCGCATGTTTTTCACTTTATTTATATTATAGGCATGAAAAAAGCCGTATTCCATACAGAAATACGGCTTTTATGTTGAGAAATCAAGTGAAATTACTCACCCTTTTCCATCTTTGCCTTCAGCTCAGCGAGTACGTCGAGGTCACCCAGAGAGGTGCTGGCTGCAACGTTCTCAATCTTCGGAGCTTCATCCTTCTTGGCTACGCGGGCCTTCTTAGGAGCGGCAGCCTTCTTCTCCTCACGCTGTGCATCCTCGAAGGTGCGGCTGTGAGACAGGATGATGCGCTTGCTGTCCTTGTTGAACTCAATCACCTTGAAGGGCAGGGTCTCACCGGCAGCTGCCGATGTGCCATCCTCCTTGACGAGGTGCTTGGGAGTAGCGAAACCTTCTACGCCGTCCTCGAGAGCAACAACAGCGCCCTTCTCGAGCAGCTCGGTAATCTTACCCTCGTGAACTGAACCAACGGTGTACTTCTCCTCGAATACATCCCAAGGATTGTCCTCGAGCTGCTTGTGACCGAGAGAGAGACGACGGTTCTCCTTGTCGATGTCGAGAACGATAACGTCAATCTCTGCACCAACCTGTGTGAACTCTGAAGGATGCTTAACCTTCTTAGTCCAAGAGAGGTCGCTGATGTGGATGAGTCCGTCAACACCTTCCTCGAGCTCAACAAATACACCGAAGTTGGTGAAGTTGCGAACCTTAGCGGTGTGCTTGCTGCCAACGGGGTACTTAACCTCGATAGCCTCCCAGGGATCCTCGCGGAGCTGCTTGATGCCAAGAGACATCTTGCGCTCGTCGCGGTCGAGTGTCAGGATGACTGCCTCTACCTCGTCGCCAACATTCAGGAACTCCTGAGCTGAACGGAGGTGCTGGCTCCAAGACATCTCGCTCACGTGGATGAGACCCTCAACGCCGGGCTGTACCTCTACGAATGCACCGTAGTCAGCGATAACGACAACCTTACCCTTCACGTGGTCACCAACCTTCAGGTCAGCATCGAGTGCCTCCCAAGGATGCGGAGTGAGCTGCTTCAGGCCGAGAGCAATACGCTTCTTCTCGTCGTCGAAGTCGAGGATAACAACATTGATCTTCTGGTCGAGTTCAACCACCTTGTGGGGATCGTCAACACGGCCCCAAGAGAGGTCTGTGATGTGGATGAGTCCGTCAACACCGCCGAGGTCAACGAATACACCGTAAGAAGTGATGTTCTTAACGGTACCTTCGAGAATCTGACCCTTCTCCAGACGGCCGATGATTTCCTTCTTCTGTGCCTCGAGCTCAGCCTCAATGAGAGCCTTGTGCGAAACAACAACATTGCGGAACTCCTGATTGATCTTCACAATCTTGAACTCCATGGTCTTGCCTACGAACTGGTCGTAGTCGCGTATGGGGTGAACGTCAATCTGGCTACCGGGCAGGAATGCCTCGATACCAAATACGTCAACAATCATACCACCCTTCGTGCGGCACTTGATGAAGCCCTGAACAACCTCCTCGTTATCCAGTGCAGCGTTGACGCGATCCCAGCTCTTGCTGAGACGAGCCTTCTTGTGCGAGAGAATCAGCTGACCCTTCTTGTCCTCTGCGTTCTCTACGTAAACCTCTACCACGTCGCCGGCCTTCAGGTCGGGGTTGTAGCGGAATTCGCTTGCGGGGATGATACCATCGCTCTTGTAACCGATGTTTACGACAACCTCTTTCTTGTCAACAGAGATCACCTTGCCGTCAACGACCTGGTGCTCGCTAACCTTGTTGAGGGTTTCGTCGTACGCCTTGTCAAGTTCTTCCTTGCTGACGTTTGCCACTGTGCCATTCTCGAACTCATCCCAGTTGAAGTCCTGTAATGGCTGGACGTTCTTTGTTAATTCTGACATAATACTTTAATAATTTAATAATTTAACAATGTTAGACTTTATGTTATTTAATAAAATCGTTCTCTTGCTTGAGCGGTAAACGGGACTCGAACCCGCGACCCTCGGCTTGGGAAGCCAATGCTCTACCAACTGAGCTATTACCGCAGTGCCTGTCCTCCGCGCGCGTAAAGAATAAGGAGTCAGGGAAGTATTTTCTAATCCCTAACTCCTTCACTGTTAGAAATGAGCCGATAGCCGGACTCGAACCGGCGACCCACGCATTACGAATGCGTTGCTCTACCAACTGAGCCATATCGGCCTTCTTCAAAGAGCGCTTTTGCTTTTAGCGGCTGCAAAGGTATAAAAAAGTTGAGAGTTGAGCGTTGAGAGCTGAGAGTTTTTGCCCCCGTTTACGTTTTTTTAACGTTTAAGGTGCTCTCTAAGATATTTTCCTGTAAAGCCTGCCGAAGATTGTGCTACTTCCTCGGGTGTTCCGCAGACTACAAGCTCACCTCCGCGGTCACCACCATCGGGGCCGAGGTCGATGACGTAGTCGGCACACTTGATGATTTCCATGTTGTGCTCGATGATGAGTATGGAGTGTCCGCGTTCGATGAGTGCATCAAACGATTGCAACAGTCGTTTGATGTCGTGGAAGTGCAGTCCCGTGGTGGGCTCGTCGAAGATAAACAGCGTGGGCTCCTGCTTCTCCAGTCCTATGAAGTAAGCCAGTTTGACGCGCTGGTTCTCACCGCCTGACAGCGTAGAGGAGCTCTGTCCGAGCTTGATGTAGCCCAGTCCTACGTCCTCAAGCGTCTGGAGTCGCTTGACAATCACGTCTTGCTCTTTGCTCCTCGTTTCCCCCTCGCTAAAGAACTCAATGGCTTCCGAGATGGTCATGTTGAGCACATCGTCAATGTTCTTTCCATTGAAGTGAACGTCGAGGATGTCCTGCTTGAAACGGTGTCCGTGACAAGCCTCACACTCCAGCACGAGGTCGGCCATGAACTGCATCTCGACGGTGATGGTGCCGGCACCCTTACACTCGTCACAGCGTCCACCGTCGGCATTGAACGAGAAATATTGCGGCGTGAAGCCCATCTGCTTCGACAGCGGCTGGTCAGCGTAGAGGTCGCGAATAACGTCGTAGGCCTTGACGTATGTGGCTGGGTTCGAACGTGTTGACTTACCGATAGGGTTCTGGTCAACAAACTCCACGCGCTGTATCGCCTTGACGTCGCCTTCGAGTCCGCGGTACTCGCCGGGAGCATCGAAAACGTCGCCCATGCTGCGCTTCAGGGCTGGGTAGAGGATGCCCCTGATGAGGCTCGACTTGCCGCTGCCTGAGACACCTGTCACCACCGTCAGCACGTTGAGTGGTATCTTGACGTCGATGCCCTTCAGGTTGTTCATGCGTGCTCCCTTGATGCCGATGTACTGGTTCCAGGGACGTCGGCTTGCCGGCACTTCTATGGTTTCCTCGCCAGTAAGGTAGCGCAGGGTGTGGCTTTTTGTCGTTGGCTTTTGTTTCTTGGCTTTTGGCTTTTGGCTAACAGCTGATGTCCAATCGCTAATAGCTCCCTCAAACACGATTTCTCCTCCTAACCGTCCGGCATCGGGGCCTACGTCGATGATGTAGTCGGCTGCACGCATGATTTCCTCGTCGTGTTCCACCACTACCACCGTATTGCCCAGGGCCTGAAGCTCTTTCAGCACATGGATGAGGCGGTCGGTGTCGCGTGAATGCAGGCCGATGCTCGGTTCGTCAAGAATATATAATGAGCCCACCAGCGACGAGCCTAACGACGTAGCCAGATTGATGCGCTGGCTCTCGCCGCCGCTGAGGGTGTTTGACATGCGGTTCAGCGTCAGGTAGCCTAGTCCGACGTCCAGCAGGAACTGCAAGCGCGAACGGATCTCCGTCAGCAGACGCTTGGCAATCTCCTGCTCCTGTTCTGTCAGTTCCACGTGGTCGAACCATTCCTTCAGTCTGACGATGGGCATCTCGACCAGGTCGGAGATGCTGCGTCCGCCAATCTTGACGTAGTTGGCAGAGTCCTTGAGTCGGGTGCCGTGACACTTGGGGCAGGTGGTCTTGCCACGATAGCGTGCCAGCATCACGCGGTACTGTATCTTATACTGGTTCTCGCGCACCATCTGGAAGAAGCTGTCAATGGATACCTGGTCGTACTTGTCGCGGTGACGGTCGCCGGGCAGTCCGTGCCACAGCCAGTCCTTCTGCTGCTGCGTCAGGTTCATGTAGGGCTCGAAGATGGGGAAACCGACTCCGTCGGGACCACAGTTTTCTTTTTGTGCCGCACGTCGGCAGAACTCCTCTTTCCACATGCCCATCTTCTCACCGTGCCAGCACACCACACAGCCGTCATATACGGAGAGCGTGGTGTTGGGAATGACCAGGTGTTCGTCGATGCCGATAATCTTGCCAAACCCCTGACACTCAGAACATGCCCCGACGGGTGAGTTGAACGAGAACATCATGTCGTTAGGCTCCTCAAACTGCATGCCGTCGGCCTCGAAGCGCATGGAGAAATCGTAGGTGAGGCCCGACGGGGAGACCATCAGGCGCAGCTCGCCGTTGCCCTCATAGAAGGCGGTCTCGGCAGAGTCGATGAGGCGCGAGATGCTGTCCTTCGAGTCATCTACCGACAGGCGGTCGATAACGAGGTAGGGAACCCCACCAAACGTCCCCGAAAGGGGAGGCTCTCCCTCGGAGTTCGAGGCCAGATAATCGTCAATGCGGACTATCGCTGTTCCCTCGGGGGCAGAAGGCGGGGCTTGCATCCTTGCATATCCCTGCTTCACGTACATCTGCAGCTGCTGCTCCAGTGTGCGTCCTTCGACGGGGTGGATGGGGGCCATGATGACAAACTTCGTGCCCTGCTGGAATTGCCGTACACACTGCACGATGTCTTCCGTAGAGTGCTTCTTCACCTCCTGGCCGCTGATGGGCGAGTAGGTACGTCCGATGCGTGCATAGAGCAGTCGCAGGTATTCGTAGATCTCCGTCGAGGTGCCCACGGTGCTTCGCGGGTTGCGGGCGATGACCTTCTGCTCAATGGCGATGGCAGGCGGAATGCCCTTGATGTAGTCGCATTCCGGCTTGTTCATGCGACCCAGAAACTGTCGGGCATAGCTCGACAGGCTTTCCACGTAGCGGCGTTGTCCCTCGGCATAGAGCGTGTCAAAGGCCAGCGACGACTTGCCGCTGCCGCTGACTCCCGTGATGACGATGAACTTGTCGCGTGGAAGTTTGACGTCAACATTCTTCAGATTGTTGACCCTCGCACCTTTTATCTCAATGTATTCGCTCATACTCCGTTGGGTTACAACTGCTGAAGACGGGCGATATACTTGCCGAGGATGTCGAACTCGATGTTGACGACGGTACCCACGCGGATGTCGCAGAAGTTGGTATGCTCGAAGGTGTAGGGGATAATGGCTACCTGGAAGGTGTTGGACGTAGGATTGCAGACGGTGAGCGACACGCCGTTGACCGTTACGGAACCCTTGTCAACGGTGAAGTAGCCACGCAGCGCCATCTCGCGGTTCTCCGGATATTCGAAGGTGAAATAGCGACTGCCGTCAGCATCGTCGATGGCTGTGCAACGGGCTGTCTCGTCCACGTGTCCCTGTACGATGTGTCCGTCGAGCCGACCGTTCATCAGCATGGAGCGTTCCACGTTGACCTTGTCGCCCACCTTAAGCAGGCCGAGGTTCGTACGGTCCAGCGTCTCTTTCATGGCTGTGACGGTGTAGGACCCCTCCTGGCCTCCCCCAAGGGGAGGTGTTATGCTGACCACGGTGAGGCATACGCCGTTGTGGGCGACGCTCTGGTCAATCTTCAACTCGTTGACAAATGAACAGGTAAGTGTGAAGTCTATATTCTCACGGTCGTGAGTGATGGCTTTGACAGTTGCAAATTCTTCGATGATTCCAGAAAACATAATCTGTAAATATAATCTATAAACTGTAAACGGTAAACTGTAAACTAAAAGAATAGGTCGTACCGTGATGTGATGAAAACTCCTATTTCTAAGATTTGAGTGCTTCCCTGTCTTTGTAATCCACCGGCATTACTGCTACCTTGCGGCATGTGGCCCGCCATTGATAGGTGAAGTTAACTCGGTTTTCGATTTAATTTGATGAGTATCCCGATCTAACCGATACGACCTTTCTGTTTGCAAAGATACGAAAAAAAGTTGAGAGTTGTATGCAGAACGTCAAGTTTTTAAGTCTTTTTTGCTTCTGCCTCGCTTCCCTCTGGTGCTTTTTCCGTTTCTTCTTGTGTTTTTTCCTCTGTTGCTGCTTGCTTGGCAGCTCTCATGTTGCGATATCTTGACGGTGTGAGACCTGTCTTGTTCTTGAACGAACGGGTGAAATAGACGGGGTCATTGAAGCCCGTAGCCATTGCAATCTCCGAGGTGCTCATGTCATTGTCCTCGTCGAGCAGCTGCAGGGCTTTCTTCAGACGGAAGTCCGTGACGTACTCCTTGGGTGTCATGCCCGTATATTTCTCCAACTCTTTGTAGTATTGGAGTTTTCCCAGTGTCGATTGTGCAATCATGTCCTCAAAGCGCAGGTTGCAGTCGGTGTAGTGGTCCTCGAGCCATTCCATCTGTTTCTTCATGAACTCATAGTCCTCTGACTTGCTGAACGTGATGTCCTGTTGTCCCACTTTCAGCGTGTGTGACTGATTCTCCTTAAAGCCCTTCTTCTGGCGTATGTAGAAGATTGACAGGATGCCGATGACGGCCAGCGCCAAGTATATCCAGATGGCGAATGACGACAGCAGCTGGTAGGGGGGCACCTTGATTTCGAGCGTACGAACGTCGTAGTTCTCGGGCGACTCCAGCAGGAAGGCCTTGACCTTGAACAGATATGTGCCGGCGGGCAGATCCGAGTAGCTCACGGTGCGTGACCTGTCGGCATTGTGCCACTCGTTGTCGTAGCCCTCAAGCATGTACTGGTAGTGTACGCGGTGCTGCAGCTGATAGTTGAGTGATGCAAACCTGATGCTGAACACCACGCTGTGGCTGGGCAGCTCCACAAACCTGCTGTCAGGCACGTAGAAGTCGTACAACTCGTCATTACGCGGACTGACGATGGCGTCGTTCAGGAAGAAGTCCGTAATGCGCAGCTTCAGCTGTGAGCCCTTCGTGTTGGTCAGCTTCTTGCGGTCAATGAAGTAATAGCCGTCAATGGTGCCGAAGTAGATGTCGTCGTTGGGCATAGCAAAGGCGCCACACTCCGAAATCATGGTGCCGTCAACACCGTCCTGAATGGTTAACGTGCTCAGGATGCGCTTCTTCGTGTCAAACGAGCAGAGCATGCGGTCGGTCGAGAACCATACGTAGCCTTTCGAGTCGAATGTCAGACTCTTGATCTCGTCCGAGGGCAGACCGTCTGCCGAGTCTATGTTGTCGTACATCCAGTTGCCGTCCTCGTCCTTGCCGATGGTGTGACAGAGTCCGCCGCCGTTGGTGCCTATCCACATGGAACCGCTGGCGTCGCACGCCATACAGATGATGTCGTTGCTGCCCATCATGTAGCGGTGGTCCTTACAGTTCTGCAGCTTGGTGAGGGTAAACTTACCGTCCTTGAACGACATCGTGAGCAGTCCGTCCGTGGTACCTGCCCAGATGTTGCCTTCTTTGTCGAGTGCGATGGTACGTATTTTCTCGTGGGTACCCTTGGGATAGTCCGTCAGGCCGTTCTTGCTGTTCAGTATGCGGTAGCCTCCGTTGCCCTGTGGTACCAGGATGTTGATGCCGCCGCCGTAGGTTGCCACCCAGATGTTGCCCTCGTGGTCTTCTATGGCGTAGTAGGCATTGTCGTTGCTCAGGCTGTTGATGCTGTCATTCTGGTGCTTGTAGAAGCTGTAGCTGTAGCTGCCTCCCGTGGGAGTAATCCTGATGACGCCGTTGCCCTTCGAGCATACCCAGTAGTTACCCATGTGGTCTTTGTTGATGCCGTAGATGCGTCCCAGCGGGTTGCTCTCAGTCCCGTGCAGGTCGATGCGACTGCCGTTCTGACTGAAGATAGCGAGCGTATTGTTCTTGTTGCCAATGAGTAGTTTCTGGCGCTCCTTGTCGTAGTAGATGGCGCGTATCTCATTGTCGTAGCCGGTTCCTCCGGGCTCCAGCGGCTTACGTACGATGGTGTTCTTCAGAATCTCCAGTTTCTCCAGTCCGCGTCGGCTTGTCGATTCCCAGATGACGCCGTCGGGTAGGGGCTCGAAGGCATGCACGGTGTTCGACAGGTTCCAGGGGTTCGTGGGGTCGTTGTGGAAGTATTCCACCTCGTCGCGCTCACGGTTGTAGTAGCCGAATCCTCCGAGGTTCATGCTGATAAAGAGTGTGCTGTCGGCTTCCTTGTAGAAGGCACCATTGATGTCGTACTGCGGCACCATCACCTGCTGGGTAAAGCTCTTGATGTTGCCCGTCTCAGGGTTGAGCCGTGAAACGCCTTGTGCTTCCTGCGTGAACCAGATGAGCCCGCGGCTATCGACGAAGATGGTATATATGGGTGTTCCCAGTTCGGCAATGACGTTCTCTTGTCCGACGACGTAGCTGAGCAGCTTGCCCGAGCGTGTGCCGGCATAGACGTTGTTGCCGTGCGACGCCATGCAGAGAATGTCCTCATCTATGAAGACACCTCTCTTGCGTACTGAAGCCTCAGAGGGTATCAGGCTGTGGATACCCTTGTCGGTTCCCACCCAGAGCATGTTCTTATAGCCTTCGACGATGCTGACTGCCTTCAGTCCGTTGGTGCTGATGAGGTCTGCCTTCACCTTTCCATCCTCCAGCTTCATGCTGTAGATGCCCATGCCGTCGATAATGGCATATACCTTGCCCTCGGAGCTCACGAACAAACGATGGCTGGTTTTGATGTCTGCGTAATCCTTGATGTCCTGCAGCGGGTTAATGATCCTGTCCGTTATGCGGTCAACCACGAAGATGTGGCCGTCATACATGCGCATCCAGATATTCTGTTCCTGGTCGCAATAAATATCCATGATGCGGTTGTGGAGTAGGGGGATGCCGCTGGTGTTGCCCGTCTTGTAGTTATAGAAGTGGAAACCGTCAAATCGCGATAGTCCGTTCCATGTGGCTATCCAGAGGTATCCATAATCGTCTCTGATGATGTCGGAAACGGCGTTGCTGGTCATGCCTTCGTCAGTCGAGTAGTGCGACAGCGCGGCCTGCAGTTGCTGTCCGTTGGCTGTGATACAGCATGCGAGCGCTGCTATGACCAATAGTCCTTTGAGCTTAGTATGGAGTTTCAGTATCATCGTTTTCGGTTTGTTTGTATAAAAGTGCCGCAAGTTACGAAAAAAAAACGATATACGAAAACATTTTAACAAAAAAAAGAGTTCCGAGCCTGTAGAAAGCCCGGAACTCTGTTAGATTTTGGCTATTAGTGTTAGGTTACTCACCTTTAATAGCTGCCACACCGGGGAGTACCTTACCCTCGATGGCCTCGAGCAGAGCACCACCACCGGTAGAGATGTAGCTCACCTGGTCAGCCAGACCGAACTTGTTGACACAAGCCACTGAGTCACCACCACCAATCAGCGAGAAAGCACCCTCAGCCGTTGCTTTGGCAATAGCCTCGCCAATGGCACGTGAACCAGCGGTGAAGTTGTCGCACTCGAACACACCGGCAGGACCATTCCACAGGATGGTCTTGGCACCGGCGATGGCCTTGCGGAAGTCCTCCTGAGAGGCAGGACCAGCGTCAACACCCTCGAAGCCTGCGGGAACCTTGTTGGCGGGGCAGGTGATGATCTCAGCACCCTCCTTGACGGTCATCGTACCGAAGTCGAGACCGTTGGTAGCTGTGCAGTCGCTGCCCAGAACCAGCTCTACGCCGTTCTTCTTGGCCAGCTCCTCAACGCCCAGGGCAACGTCCAGCTTGTCGAGCTCAACGATACTGTCGCCAATCTCACCGTTGTGAGCCTTTGCGAAGGTGTAGGTCATACCACCACAGAGGATGAGCTTATCTACCTTGCCGAGCAGGTTCTCAATGATACCAATCTTAGAAGATACCTTCGAGCCACCCATGATGGCAACGAACGGACGCTTGATGTTCGACAGAACGTTATCAACAGCCTGTACCTCCTTCTCCATCAGCAGACCGAGCATCTTGTTGTCAGCATCGAAGTAGTCGGCGATGACAGCCGTAGAAGCGTGCTTGCGGTGAGCGGTACCGAAGGCGTCCATCACGTAGCAGTCAGCGTAAGAAGCCAGCGTCTTGGCAAACTCCTTCTGAGAAACCTTCAGGGCCTTCTTAGCCTCGTCGTATTCGGGAGTACCCTTCTCCAGACCTACGGGCTTGCCTTCCTCCTCAGGATAGAAGCGCAGGTTCTCCAGCAGCAGAGCCTCACCCATCTTCAGGGCCTTGGCAGCATCAGCAGCCTTGGCGCAGTCGGGAGCGAATGCTACGGGAACGCCGAGAGCCTTCTCCACAGCCTCGCGGATCTGACCCAGCGACTTCTTCATATCAACCTTTCCTTTGGGCTTACCCATGTGGCTCATGATGATGACAGCTCCACCGTCAGCCAGGATCTTCTTCAGAGTGGGCAGGGCACCGCGAATGCGGGTGTCGTCCGTAATCTTACCATTCTCATCGAGGGGCACGTTGAAATCTACGCGCACGATTGCCTTCTTGCCGGCAAAGTTCATTTCGTTAATAGTCATAATACTTTTTATTATTAAAAATGTTGAATATTCAAAAAACCGGATGCAAAGGTAATAATAATTTACCGATTGACCAATTTACCGAATTACCGATTTATCAAATTTATACTTTTTTTGCGAATTACGTTTCATAATGTAAGGTGGACTTTGCAAACCGACTACTTTGTAGTGTATCCGTTCGGAATTTTGAACGTCGTTGCGTCGATGCTCGTGGGCTCTTCTATGGCGGTGGCCTCGGTGACGGTGGTTATGTTGCCGTCGTTCACCACTTTCTTCAGCACGATGCCCTCCCAGACGTAGAACTCCGTGTTGCCCGACTCATATACGGTACACTTCTTGCCCATCACCTTCTCCGTGCCTTTCTTCTTCAGGTTCAGGCGCTGCATGAGCGGTGCCGAGAGGTCGAGGAAGTTCAGCTCGGCGTTCTTCACGGGCTTGGCGGTCTTCTTCTTCGTGTCGAGGGTGTAAGTGATGTTGCCGCGGGCAATGACCAGCGTCTGCTGGTTGCCCAGCTGAAGCTCGCGGCGCTCCAGCTGTCCGTAGTTGTCGAACGCCTTGGCCATGTGGCCCACCTGCGTGCCCTTCGTCACCTTGTACTTCACGATGGCACGTTGCAGCTTGTAGCGTTTGGTGGGTGTTGTGGCGGGTGTCACGTCCTCCACGTCGCTCTCGGGTATGCCGAACTTCTTGGCAGCCGCCTTGATGTCGAACGTCTGCAGCTTATGGTTTCCGCTGGCATCGACCGTCGATGCCTGTCCGGGCTTCAGCGTCACTCTCTTGCTCGTTTTCTTGCTCGTCACGTCCATCTCGCCGGCCAGCAGCCATACGCGTGATGTCTTGCCGTTGTCCTCGAGCGCGAAGACGGTGCCTCTGGGGGCGGCTGTGCAGTTGGATAGCTGGAAGATGGGTTTCTTGTCCGTAGGATGCAGATATTTGGCGACGATGGTTCCTTTCTTGAGGTCCCAGATGATGTCTCCGTTTCTGTGCTGCTGCAGGTGCAGCTGGCTGTTACTGCCTATGCTCAGGAAATTCTCATCGTCGTCACGGCTGAGGATGACTGGATTGGAGTTGTTGCCTGTGACTATGACATCGTTGAAATAGATGACTATACCAACGCCAATGTTCAGACGTGTATTGCTTTCATGACAGACGGCGAATGCTCCATCCGGATTACCATTACTGTGATATTCATAGTGGCTGTAAGGCTGCTTACATGTGGGGCAGTTCTCGTCCTTGGCAATGTCGTCCCACTTGAAGTTGTCTGCCACGGGTGTGGTGGCGTTGCCCCTGTCAACGATGTTGATGTGGATGTTCGTGCCGCTGACGGTCTGGTATGAAGGTTCTCCGCTCGATCCGTGTGACGGATTCATCTTGCATCCCACCTCAATACTGCTGGGCAGGTCGTTCATGGGTTTCTTGATGGTAAACGTGGCGGTGACGGTGCCGTTCTTCTTTTGTTGGTAGTCTCTATACGGTGAGTAACTTGTGTACGTCAGATAGTCGTCGTTCTTTTTCGGCTTGCCGCTGACGGTCACGGTCACCTGCTCGCCCACGTAGAAGTCGGCCATCAGCGCACCGTCGGCGTACGGACGGAAGTTCCTGCCTCCCGAAATGGTGTAGTGGCAGGTGCCGTCAGGGGCTTTGGGTGGATCTACCACGTCGAAGGTCCCTTGGCTGCCGCCACTGGAACCCGTGTTCACCTTCTTCACTACCTTCCACCTAACGGTGCTCGAGACCTGCGTGCGCCAGCACCGGTAGCTCATCTTCATCTCCACAAACGTAGCGTCGTCGGGAACCTTGGCTGACATCTCTGCCGAGCCGTTGCCCTTCTTCACGTCCTCTTTATATTGTCCGTTGGATTTCGAGATGATCAGTTCAATCTTCACCTCTTTATATTTCTGCAGGCCTTTCAGTTTCTTACACGAGGCCTTGATCTTCGTGCCTGCCTCTACCTCGCCGTCAATGAACGTGGCCATCTCCAGCACGGGTGCACCGCCATAGACGGGGTCTTTCTTATTGGTTACCTTACCACCCGAGAAGGCGTATTCCATCTTCACGCCGTGTCGTTCCAGCGTGCCTCTGTAGTCGTCGGCACTGGCGCCTACAGTTGCCGCCAGCAGCATCGAAAGGATAAATAAGAATTTCTTTGCCATATTTCTTACTCTAAACTCTAAACTTTAAACTCTAACCTTTATTTGATGACCTTAATCACAGCATTCGTGCCGTTGAGCTTCTTGCCGTTGTTGCTCTCGCTGATGCCACGTATGCGCAGCTCCTTCATCGCGGAGCAGCCGGTGAAGGCGTCGCCCGAGCATTGCGGCTCCTTGCCGCTGACGGTGGCAACGGTCAGCTTCTTGCAGTTGTGGAACGCGTTTTTCACGATGCTCACCTTGTCGCCAGGGATGGTGACCTGCGTCAGCCCCGTGTTCAGGAACGCGTCCTCGGCAATGCCGCGTATGCTGGTGGGGATGTCGATACCTGTTAGCTGCGTCTGGTTGGCAAAGGCCTGTTTGCCGATGCCCACCACCTGGTACTCCACGCCGCCGTGCTTCACCTTTGCGGGAATCTTGACGGTGCCCTTGTACGTGCCGCGCACCTCGCCCGTCACCTCCACAGTCTTGGCAGAGAGAATCTTGTAGTGCAGCTTGTCGGCAGTAAACACCAGACCGACGTTACCCGTCGTGGTGCTTGTCGTCGTGGTGCCGCCTGATGACGTGATGCCGTACTTTTTCGCCAGCTTCTTGACGTCGAACGTCTGCACCTTCGCCTGTCCGTTGGTGCTGACGGTGCTCACCTGTCCGGGCTTCAGCGTCACTTTCTTGCTGGTCTTCGTGCTCGTCACCTCCATGGCGCCGGAGAGCAGATAAATGCGCGACACCTTGCCGTCGTCCTCAGCCACATAGACCGTACCCTTGGGGTATGCCGTGCAGTTCGAGAGCTGCAGCTGCGGTCTGACGTTGTTCACGTGCTTCAGGTGTTCTCCCACGATGGCGCCCTTATGCACAATCCAGCGGCTGTTGCCGTTCATCAAAGGTACGCAGAGTACGGTGGAGTTCGGCTTCACGGTAACGGTGTTTTCCTGATCGCCGTAGAAGAGCGTCACCTCACCGTCCGACTGGGTCACGATGTAGTCGTAATAGTAGTAGGGATCCAGTGCCGACATTCCGGCAAAGCTGCCGTGTCCGTCCTTACAGCGCTGTCCTACGCCGCCTTTGACAGTTGAAACTTCAAAACCGCTCCAGGGCTTCTTGCACACGGGACAGTTCTGGTCGGGCGCAATGTCCGTCCAGTTGAAGTTGCCCGGGGTATTTGTGTTGACAGGTGTCGAGGGGGTTGACGATGAATACTCATAGTCCGCCATCCTGTCGCCTACATACAGTTTGGCTGTGATGTCTATGTCAGAATCTGCTCCCTTGTGGGGAACCTGATAGTGGATATATACTTCCACGTATTCTGCATTGTCGGGCACCCTGAAACTTTTTGATGTAGAGGTTGTTTGCTCCGTCTGATACATGATACCAGCCAGACTGGGCATCTGTCCTTTCTTCACATAGTCAAAAACGATACCGAGGCGAGGCGTTCCCTCTCCTTTCACCTTCGAGAGATCGACGCTGATAGTAGCTCCTGGCTGTACGATACCCTTGATGTGCTGGCGGTAGTCGTCATGACCCCATTGGTCACGTGAGATGTCTGCCTTTTCCTTTTTGAGAATCTTGCCGCCTGAGATGCTGTACTTCATGGTATGCTTCTCGCAAGTGACCTGATCCTTAAACGTTGAACCGGAGTTCACGGAAGTGCTCCCGTTGGACGTGTTGGGCGTGGTGGGCGACGTCGTGCCTTCCTTCACCACGCTCCACGTGACTTCGCTGGTCACCTTGGTTCTCCATGAGCGGTACGACACACTCATAATGACTTTTGTGGCATTGCTGGGCACGCTGACCGAGGCAGAACATGAGTTGTCGCCTTTCTTCGCGTCTTCCTTCACCTGTCCGTCGTCGGTATAGACCAGCGTAGAGATGGTTACCTCCTTGAACTTCTCAAGGCCGGACAACTTACGGCCAGAGATGGTGAGCGTGGTACCTGTCTTCGCCTCACCCTCCATAAAGACCGCCATCTCTGCCCAGGGGGCGCCGCCCACGACGGGCTTGTTCTTCTTGGTCACCTTGCCTCCGCCAATGGTGTATTCCATCTTCACGCCGTGTCGTTCCAGCGTACCTTTATAGTTGTCGGCACTGGCGCCTGCTGCAATCATCAGCAGCACGGCCGTCATGAATAGTCTGATCGCTTCCTTCATAGTCGTTTTAGGATTTTAGTAATTTAATCTGGCTACAAAGATAGGCATTATTTTTGAAACGACCAAATATATAGGAAAGAAATATGGGGAACGAGTATTTCTGTGCGTTTAACAAAGTTTAAAAGGGTAGGGGAACGCTTATTAACAAAATATTTATATCTTTGCGGTCATATTCATAAACCGTTTAATCATTTAATTAATAAAGAAATGAAGAAAGCATTATTTAGTTTTGCCATTCTGGCAGTAGCTGCTGCAATGGTATCGTGTGGAAACAAGAGTGCACAGAACACAGAAAACCAGGACTCGGTCGCTGTTGCCGCAGAGCCTGAGGAAGTACCTGTTCAGGATCAGAAGGAGATTGCTTCTGACATCTACGTTATTAAGGTTCCCGAGGGCTGGAAGGCTCGCAGCCGCATGGTCAACAACTCCTGCAATCTGGGATTGGGTGAGGCTCCCTTCACCACTGCAGCCCTCAATGTGGAGAAGAGCGAGAGCCTTGACAAGTTCAAGGAAACTCGCGCAAAAGAAAATTGCAAGGCACTTGACAACGTAACGGTAAATGGTCGCGAATTCGTGGTCTATGAGGGTGAAAACCAAAACGGTGAGCCTTTCGTGGCTGCTGCTACCCCTATGGGCGAAGGACATTTCCGCGCAACCCTCTATTCTGGTGCCTGCCAGATGAAGAAGGATGAGATCAAGGCTGCTCTCACCGCCAACCTGCAGACCATCCTTGAGAATGTAAGCTTCAAATAAATAAACCGTAAAACAATCTAACTAAAGACGTTCCTGCTTCCGCAAGGTTGCAGGGACTTTTTTTACATTCTAACCAAAGTCCATCCACGAATGTTCCTTCCCTCAGCCCCCACATCGGAAAAACCTTATGACGCTGCGTAGCTGCGTGGACAAGAAAAAAATACCGTTTTTCTTTTGGTATTCTGCTCACTTTTTCGTAATTTTGCCCCAAAGATATAAAACAATATATTATTATGAATAAGAACGAAAGATTTGTGATTACCATCAACCGCGAAGTCGGTTCGGGTGGACGTACCGTTGGCCGCAAGCTGGCTGAGAAGCTTGGTGTGAAGTATTTCGACAAGGCACTCATCGAGAGTCTTACCGAAAAATATGGCCTCTCCGTTGAGCGTATCGAGGAGATTAAGGCGCAGAAGAAGTCGTGGTGGAAAGACTTCAATACCTACTACCAGACGCTGGTCGCCAGTACCTCACTGCCTATGCAGGCCGAGGTGAAGCTCGACACCAAGAGCATGTACGAGACCGAGAAGCGCATCCTACAGGAGCTGGCCGCCAAGGAATCGTGCGTGGTGGCAGGCCGTTCAGGTTTTATGGTATTCCGCAACTGGCCCAACCACCTGAACATCTTTATCCAGGCTTCGATGGAGCACCGCGTCCAGCGCATCATGCAACGACAGAATGTTACCGAGCAGAAGGCTCGCGGCATCATCGCGAAGCTAGATGCCGACCGCGAGACCTACATCAAGAAATATGAGGATACTTCGCGCTATGACACCCGCAACTACCAGCTCGTCATCTCGATGGACTACCTGAGCGAGGACGACGCTGTCGAGGTTATCATGGATTACATCGACCGCACAAGCAAGTGATAATTTCAAAACAATGAAGATCAAGACATGGATGCTCGCTGCTATCCGACCATTGGTAATCACCGTGGTCTTTTGCAGTGCATATGTGTTCACATCGTGTTCGTCGAACGTCATCGATTCCGTCACTCCGTCTGAGGAGGAAGAGTACACGGGCGTGCCACTGGTCATCCTCGACACAGACATCGGTTCCTCTACCGACGACCTCTTCACGCTGGAGATGCTCCATTACTATCAGCAGCAGGGACGATGCAAACTGCTTGGCGTGGTGGTGGACCGCGAGGGTGAGGACTGCGCTGCCTGTGCCGATGTGATAAACACGTACTTCAATAATGGTGACGTACCCATCGGCTTGGTGCGCGATGGCGCCAAGAACTTGAAGGTATGGATCGACTACAAGGCGCTACTCACCAACAAAAAAAGCGACAGCACGCCTGTGTTCGCCCGTAGCATCAGCGACTACTCGGCGCTGCCCGACGGCTGGCAGCTCTACCGCCGTTTGCTCGCCAAGCAGCCAGATCACTCGGTGAGCATCTGCTCCATCGGCTTCACAACCTGCCTCGCCCAGCTGTTGGAGTCAGAAGGCGACGACTATTCCCCGCTGTCGGGTGTGGAGCTGGTGCGACGCAAGGTGAAGTGCCTCTACATTCAGGGCGGCTCCTTCGGCCTGTCCCCCGAGCCCGACTACAACTTCTTTCAGGCCCTGGCCTTTGCCAAGACTTTCTTCCGCCTCTGGCCCTCCGACGTCGATATCATCTTCGACCCCATGGAGACGGGCAACGGCATCGAGTACCTGCCCGAGCAGGTCATTGCAGACATATCGTGGACTGACGAGCATCCCATCAAGCAAGTCTATATGACCTGCAACTGCAACACCGGCCAGATGATGTGGGACCCGCTGACCGCCATCAATGCCGTGGAGGGCGACGACCTCTTCACGCTGACAGAGCGCGGCACCGTGGTGCTCAATGATGACGGTACGGTCATCTTCACCCCTTCGGCCACAGGTAACAGTCGTTTCCAAATGCCCGGTGACTCCGCCTGGCGCTCATTCATGCTGGAGAAGATCCGAAACGTGAACAAGACACATTAAGAAAGCGCGTGTCAGGGACTCCCCTGACATCCTATAATAAAAAGCCTCCCCTAAACTGCCACTTTCCTGTTTAGAATTCGGGTTGCTATTGATTTGACATACACTTCAGGCTTCTTAACTTTGAAATAGTACCAAGCGAAAAACTTGTTCAGAACATAGTATCTGTCACCCTGTGCAACAATGTTTTCAAGCCAAGCCCGCTTGACCTGACGATAGGGATAGAGTCTAAAGAGCAGGTCGATATCATCCATGTCCAGATGTAGCATAACAAGTTCCACCAAGATATCATCAGGCACATCCTTGATGGCATCCGCATCGTACGACCAAAAGGCGTTCTCGCTTTTAAGCCGTTCAATAAGATATGGTTTCATCTCCTTTTTCTGCATTTCGACTTGCAATTTTGTGGGCAAAGATATACATAATTGGCGAGACGACAAAGCTTTTTGACAATTATTTGCTATTTGGAAATAATTTCGTATATTTGACTTCGTCGAAGCTACTTTCGTTCGACAATAAAAATAAATTGCGATTTATTTTGTATTGTTCTCACTTATTCGTATCTTTGCCAGCAAAACAATATGTAATTATGAAGAACATCGTGAAAATCCTATTGGCTGTGTTCATGCTGTCGCTCGTGCCCACAACGTATGTTTGTGCGCAGGAGATAGTGTTGGAATGTAAGTACAAATCAATGAGTCAAGAGTTGAAGTGTCTCATTGTATATTCGAGAGTGAATAATGAATGTGTTGTTAAGGCGAACAATGCTACCTGCCATTATGACCTTCAACTGGAAAAAATGGGTGACAACCTGATATTCCATGCCACAAATCCCAGTCTTTCTTCGTGGGTTAATGTGCTATATATCATTGGTGAGGAGGACAAGAACATTATCTTCGTTCCGTCATATCCAAATGGAAACAATACGTTTCCCTTGACATATACAATCATTGACGAAGAGAATCATGCAAAAAAGAAACGAGAATACGGCATGGGCCAAGTAGGCTCTCCTGAGAAGAAATAATAAAGTGACATCGAGGCTGGCGACATGTTGACCATAGAGTCGTGTGTGAACATCTATGACGATGACATGGTGCTGGTACGTACTGACGGTGATTTTCTTGTCAAAGCGTTCTATGAGGACGATGACAAGATGTTGGAGATGTTGTCCGAAAAATTGCTCTAAAAACGCCGAGTTTGTGTCTCATTTTTTCCCGAGATAAAGCGCTATAAGGTTAGAAAAATAAAAATAGCAGCCAAAAAGTGTGTTATAAAATATTAAATGTGAATACCGTATGATTATTATGAGTAAATTTGCAAAAAAAGAAATAATTGGAGGAACTTATGGAGAATCATAATCGACACATATGGAGAAAGATTTGTTTATATATCATTATACCAATAGCTATTTATTTGGTGTCGTTATTCTTCTGTGTGTGTGTTGATACTTTATGGCTAAGATCTAAGATTGTCACAATTCTTCTACCGATTCTTATCATTGCATCAGCATCTATACTGATATGTGTAAAGAATAACAACCGTTTCCTTCAGCAAAGCCGCAGTATATATTCTGATTTTATTAAGATTAAAGGAATGTATACCAAATACGAATATGCGGTACATGTTTTGATGGTATTTCTGTTGATGTCCATTCTTGGTGGCATCATGTATGTATCTTATTTCTTTGTTATAGAAAAAATTGCACCAGTTCCTTATTTTGAAAGATTCGATGGCCAAGCAAAAATATCTAATGATTTCCGGATAGTCGCCGATACGCTATGCCTAGATAGCTCCGTTGTAGTCACAGCATACGACATCCGAAAACCCAGCGGCAAGAATGATCATTACAAAATATTTGCGGCCTATATTTATAGGGCTATTGACAAACGATTTGATGTATGGTATGAACTGTCGGACACCATCCACTTTGATGAAAAAACTGTTCGCCCAGATAGTGTTGCGTATGCTTGCATGATTGCTGTGTTTAATAAAATGATGTCTTCTCAGCTAGATGATAAACAATGCTACCAGGTTGAAAGGGTTGAGATAGAATCATTGCTTTCCGACATGCGACAAGCCTACGAACAGAAATATGGTGAAAATACCTTTACGAACAGTATTCCTATTTATGTCCTTTCAAAGGTGGATGCGAACAGATTTGACAAAATACTGCCATATGCAGTTTGTATTATTGTACCATTATTATTATTATTTCTTTTTCTTCTCTTTCGTATAATCCAATAATGTGCCTTACGCTCTAAAAACTCTCCAAAACTCTCTAAGATTTGGGGCAAAACTCTCTAAAAGTTGAGTCGCAAGTCCAAAACTCTCTAAAAAACTCTCTAAAACTCTACGGCGATGGAAGATTTCTTCCGTCGCTTTATTTTTGTGTCTACCTTTGTGCTCGGAAATCGGACGAAGACACCTGCCGGTCTGCAAGGAGATAGGTGCCAGGTATCAAGGAGAAACTTGCCGGCAATCTCACACAAACCTGCCACCTTCGAACGCACAAAGTCAGGTATCGGGCATTACGATTCCAGGTATTAATGTTTAAAGGATAACGATTTACTAAGGGCTGATGTATGATGTGTGATGTAAGAAGTATGATGGCTGATGGGGTGATAATTTCTGTGTGTTTAACAAAGTTTAAAAGGGTAGGGGAACGCTTATTAACAAAATATTTATATCTTTGCGGCCATATTCATAAACCGTTTAATCATTTAATCAATAAAGAAATGAAGAAAGCATTATTTAGTTTTGCCATTCTGGCAGTAGCTACTGCAATGGTATCGTGTGGAAACAAGAGTGCACAGAACACAGAAAATCAGGACTCTACGGCAGTAGTGGCTGCTGCTGAGACCGAAGACCCCAACACGCTGAGCACGGACGCATTCAGCATGACGGCTCCCGAGGGCTGGGTAATCGACGGCAACCGCGATTATCTGAAGAACAACAACAAGGTCAGCTTCCGCAAGGAGGACAGAAAGCCTGCCTACAAGATTGACATCAACTGGGACAAGAACATCACCTTCGACACCCGCAAGAAGGACATCGAGAAGCTGAAGGCCATCGACCCCATCAAGGTGGGTAACGTTGAGTTCCAGGGTGGCTGGCAGCCCGACGGCAAGAGCATCGTGCTGTATGCTGACCTGGGTGCTAACGGTACCGCTCGTGTATTCTTCCCCAAACCCAGCAACGGCAGCATCAAGACTGAAGACTACAACCCCGCCGACGATGCTGTTATAGCTACGCTGACTGAGGTGCTGTCTGCTCTTAAAATCAAATAAACCGTAAAACAATCTAGCTAAAGACGTTCCTGCTTCCGCAAGGTTGCAGGGACGTTTTTTGTTGCTATCGTGCCGATGATGCCCCAGCATTCGACGCGATGAACGCGAGGTTAAAGATTGCTCCTTACTCCTACGACGAGCCAGCAGCCGGGCTGGGGCACGCAGCCGTAGTCCACGTAGTGCGCATTGAAGAGATTGTTGGCCTCGGCATAGAGCGCGTAGCTGTCGGTCTGCCACGTCAGACGGGTGTCCACGACGGAGTAGGGACGGTACGCCTGCACGTGTCCGTCGGTGTCGGTATAGGTGCCCATGCGGTCCTGGAAGCGGTACTTCACGACAAATCCTAATTGCTCGGTCAGCGGCAGCTGTAATGATGCCGTGAGCTTATGACGCAGGTACTCCAGCGAGTAGCGCGACTGCAGGTGGGGCAGCTCGCCCTTCTGCTGGTGGAGGTAGCAGTAATTGAAGTGAAGCGTGAAGCGTGAAGCGTGAAGAATGGCCTCGCCCTCAAAGCCGAGGGTGTTGATCTTGGTCAGGTTCACGCTCCGCCATTCTCCCCCGGTCTTTGGTTCCCCGTCCTCCGTCAAGTCCATCACCCAGTCGATGGTGTTGCGCTGATGATGGTGAAAGGCGCTGACCCTGGCCGTCAGTCGGGGCGCGAAATACTTGATGCCGCACTCTACGGCACGTAACTCCTCGGGCTTCAGGTGCTTATCGGCCTTGTGACCGCCTACGCTGTAGTACAGCTCCGTGAACGACGGCAGGCGCAGCGACTCGTTGTAGGAGGCATACACCTTCCAGCGCTCGCCCAGACGCAGACTGGCATCGATGCCCGGGTAGAAGCGGAGGGATTCTTGGTGGAGGGTGGAGTGGGAGGAGGTTGCCATGAAACCTGCCGAGAGGGTGAAGCGTCGCATAACGATGTTATGCTCCAGGTGAAACGAGAGGTTCGTTCGTCCCAGCTCGTGGCTGTAGTGACCGTTGGGCGTCTCCATCGGTTCGCCGAGGTTTGTGCTGGTGATGTATTCACGACGCACCTCGCCGCCAAAGGCCGTGCGGCCTAATGGGGAGTCGAACCAGCTGTTGAGGTTGGCACCCAGCACATCCGTGCGGTGACGGTTGTAGGGCACTTTGCTCTCGTCGCCCCGCAGCAGCTCGAAACGGTCGTGCGAACGGTTCCAGTAGAGGTTAGGCTGGAAGTGGAAGCTGCCGGCATCTATATCGCTTTGCAGGGCTGTGAAGAGCTTGACGGTATGCTCGTACTGCTCGTCGTACTTCGAGCTCCAAAACATGTTGGAGCCGTAGCCCCTGGTGCTCAGACCGGCCGAAAACCTTACCCCCGACCCCTCTCCAAAGAGAGAGGGGAGACTGGTTTGGAAGAACGTCTTGAACCCTTCGTAGTCGCTGTTCAGGTGTCCGGCCTTTGAACGGCTGTAGCCGT
The DNA here is from genome assembly GCA_902768105.1 of uncultured Prevotellaceae bacterium. Lineage (GTDB taxonomy): Bacteria > Bacteroidota > Bacteroidia > Bacteroidales > Bacteroidaceae > Prevotella. Next base: position 28,150 of record CACXJZ010000008.1, on the reverse strand, counting down.
CGGAGCGGGAATAATTTGCGGAGATGGAGGAGAGAGGAAAGAGGAGAGAGGAGAGAGAAATGCGAGAAGCCGCAGAGATATAGCCATAGGACCCACCCTCCAGATGCAAGTCTATTCTCTTTCCTCTTTCCTCTTTCCTCTCTCCTCTTTTCGTTACGACATTAATCGCCCCCATCATGGATGATGTGCCATAGACGCGGGCGGCTGGGCCTTCGAGGATTTCGATGCGCTCGATGTCGGCGAGGCTACAGGGCAGGTCGAAGGTGTTGTGACCCGTCTGCGCGTCACAGATATTGATGCCGTTGAGCAGGATGGTGATCTGCTCCTGCGTGCCGCCACGGATGCTGATGTCCGTCTGGGCACCCAGCGGACCGCGTTGGCGCACATCGACGCCTGCGGCATACTTCAGAAGATCGTTGACACTTTGTACTGGCGCCGCCTGAATATCGTCGCGTGTCAGTACAGTTACCATTCTCGCTGCCTGACCAAGTGCCAGGGGTGCGCGTGACGCCGTGACCTCGATGTCGTCGAGCGTCATCTCCTTGTCGGTTCGGGCGGTGTCGGGGTCTGCTATGAGCTGTTGGCTTTTGGCCTTGGGCTTCTTGGCGGCAACGGTCGAGGCCTCTATCGTAGAGGCGCTGAGCACACCAATGACGACCACACGTCCCAGACAGGCAAAGAGTGCCCAGCCTTTATGCGTAAACTGCTTAAAGACCAGTGCCTTGCGCTGATTGAAAAGGGTTTTATACATGTTGTTGTTATATTTTGCCGTGCAAAATTACTAAAAAAACTGTAAACTGTAAACTGTAAACTGTAAACTTTTTCATACCTTTGCACGCAAATATGAAAGATTCGGTACTGATATTGAGCGGTGGCGTCGATAGCACCACCTTGCTGTATGATGAGCAGGAGCGCATTGCGCTGGCTGTCTCGTTCGACTACGGAAGCAAGCATAATGCACGTGAGATACCCTTTGCACGGCTGCATTGTGAACGTCTGGGCATCCGTCACATCGTGATTCCCCTGGACTTCATGACCAAGTATTTCGTGAGCTCGCTCCTGGAGGGCGGCGAGGAGATACCAGAAGGCCACTATGCCGACGAGAACATGAAATCGACGGTGGTGCCCTTCCGTAACGGTATCATGCTATCAATTGCTGTGGGCATTGCGGAGTCGAACGGGCTGAAGTACGTGATGATGGCCAACCACGGGGGCGACCACACCATCTATCCTGACTGCACGCCGGAGTTTGTCAGCGCGTTTGATGCGGCAGCCCAGGCCGGCACGTACGTCAAGGTAGGGCTTCGCTCACCATATACGAACATCACGAAAGGCGACATTGCCCGACGCGGCAAGGCGCTGGGCATTGACTACAGCGAGACGTGGTCGTGCTATAAGGGCGGTGAGCACCATTGCGGCAAGTGTGGCACGTGCGTGGAGCGTAAGGAAGCACTGGCGGCTGCCGGAATCGAGGACACCACGGTTTATGAATTCTGAGAACATTGAGTAATCGGAATACTCGAGTATTCCGATTTCCCTTATCCGAACAGCGCCCGTAGCGCCTCTTCCACCTTGCGCACGGGTACCAATTCTATTTTAAACTTCTTTCGATTGAGCCCCGAGAGGTTGTACTTGGGGATGATGATATGGCTGAAGCCCAACTTCTCGGCTTCGGCAATGCGCTGCTCGATGCGTGCAACGGGACGTACCTCGCCTGACAAGCCCACCTCGCCGCACATGCACCAGCCACTCTCAATGGGCGTATCGACATTGCTTGACAGCACAGCAGCAATGACACTCAGGTCCATCGCCATATCGGTGACACGCAGGCCACCGGCAATGTTCAGGAAGACGTCTTTCTGCATAAGCTTGAAGCCTACACGCTTCTCAAGCACCGCCAGCAGCATGTTCAGACGACGCTGGTCGAAACCTGTGGCAGAGCGCTGCGGTGTGCCGTAGGCGGCACTGGAGACAAGCGCCTGCGTCTCGACGAGGAACGGACGTACGCCCTCGATGGCTGACGATATGGCCACGCCCGACAGTCCGTCGTGGTCTTCAGTGAGCAACAGCTCCGAGGGGTTCGACACCTGACGCAGCCCTGTCTGCTGCATCTCGTAGATGCCGAGCTCCGAGGTGGAGCCAAAGCGGTTCTTGATGCTGCGCAGGATGCGGTACATATAGTGCTGGTCGCCCTCGAACTGTATGACGGTATCGACGATGTGCTCCAGAATCTTCGGACCTGCCAGCGTACCTTCTTTGGTGATGTGGCCGATGAGGATAACAGGCACGCCGCTGGTCTTGGCAAAACGTAGCAGGGCGGAGGCACACTCACGTACCTGCGTAATGCTGCCGGCGCTGGACTCCACGTCCTCAGTAGAGATGGTCTGGATGGAGTCAATGACAACAATCTCGGGTTTCACTTCCTTGATTTGCTCGAACACGGCTTCCAAGGAGTTTTCGCAGAGAAGCAGGAAATTGTCGTCAGCGGGTAAACCATTGGCCGATAAGCGCTCTGCACGCATCTTCAGCTGATGGGCGCTTTCCTCGCCACTGACGTAGAGCACACGCTTGTCAGTCAACTGGAGCATGGTCTGCAGGGATAGCGTAGATTTGCCGATGCCGGGTTCACCGCCTAAGAGCACGATGCTGCCTGGCACCAAACCGCCGCCGAGCACGCGGTTCAGCTCGGCATCGTGCATGTCGATGCGCGGGTCGTCATGGGCTGAGATGTCGCGTAGGCGCAAGGCTGTGTTGCGGGCTTTTCCCTGTGCGGTGCTGACGCTGGCTGCAGCCTGCGTCCGTGTGTCGGCTACGCGTATTTCCTTAAACGTGTTCCATTGTCCGCAGGCAGGACACTTGCCAATCCATTTGGGCGACTCCTGACCGCAATTCTCGCAGACGTAAGCTATCTTGTCTTTTGCCATGATTGTTGTTGATGCTTATTCCGGACAGTGAAGGATGATGCTCGTGGCACCGATGGTGAAGAGAGCACCGTCGGTGATAACGCGGCGCTCGCGAGGGGGTATCTCGACGTTATCGACAAAGGTGCCGGTATTGCTGTTGTTGTCGCGTAGGACGTAACGCAGTTTCCCGTGTTTGTCGCGACTGACGTTGATGGTGCAGTGGTTGTTGTCAACGCTGGGATCGACGGTCTCAAAGGGGGTGTTGATGGGGTTGCCCTTCTGGTAGCGTCCGATGACGTTGTCGCCCATGCGCAGGTGGAGCGTCTGCTTGTAGTGAAAGACGTTCTCAATGACGATGATACTGCCAAACTCGCCTGTAGGCTCGCTCTCGAATTTGGCACGGTTCTCTGCATTCTCTTCGCGTTGGGTGTTGCGTAGCTTGGATACGCCGATGCGGATGCCAAACTGCTTGCCGCACTCCGGACACTGGAACACCAGTGACTGACCAGCCTCGTACTTGGTCTCGTCAAAGGAAATGAAATAATCGCATTTGGGACAACGTACTCGTTTCATAGCTGCTCACCACTCACTACTCGCCACTAATCTTCATCACCCATGCCTGGTCGTACTTCTCGTGGTCGCGAATCTTGCTGACCATCTGATAGGCATCGTTCTGATTGCTGAAGTTGCCTACTATCACGCGCGTAACCTTATTATGTACGTGGATGCGTGCGTCATTGTAGCCCTGCTGGTGGAGTAGGTTGACGAAGTTCTCGGCATTGACCTTTGATACCTGACTGGCCAGCACAACGACAAAGACCTCTTCAGATGTTGCTGCAGGCTGGGCGGGCTCCACCTTCTGGGGCTCCTCTGTAACTTCCTGCTGCATGGTGTCGGTCTTTTCCACAGTGGTGGCGGGCTCGTCGGTAGCAATGGGTGCTGAGTCAACAACAACTGACGGCTGGATGGTGCTGAGCGTCATCTCGGAATTGATGCTGTTGGAAACGGGGGTGGTGATGAGGAAGAAGGCAAGAATGGCAGCTGCGATGGCTACGGCATTACGAATCCACGCCACACGGATGTTGATGGTCTTAGCTTCGTCGTCATGCGACTCGTCGATAGCCAGCACGCTCTGCTTAACAGGCTCCTCCTGCTTTTCTACCTTCGTCTCTACCTGAACGACAGGCGGCAATTCCAGCTGTTCGATGGTCTCGGTCTTGATGGGCTTCATCTCGAAGGAGCCCAGTCCGTAGTATGCCGGCGTCAGGATGCCCGCCTCGTTGGGGGTGAACTCTATGTTCCCATCCATATTGATGGAGAGCGTTCCGATGTTGTTCAGCTCGTAAAATCCCTCCTCCTGAAGACGCTTTTTCAGCTCGCTGACCTCGTTGCTGACACGCTGCAAAGCCTCGGGATAACTGATTGCATAAGCTTCAATATACGAGTGGATTAGGAGTGAGTCATTAATCTTTAACTGCGGGTTGAATCCGAGCGTTCTGATGGGGGGTACGAAGGATCCGTCAGCTTCGTCATAGCGGGCATCAACATGATGCGCCATGAAGCCTCCAAAGTCTGGTACGATGACACAGTCATTGTCCAGTAAAAGTACCTCAATATGTCTTTCTAGTTCAATCACGGTTGCAAAATTACGTTATTTTCTTGATTTATGCAAGGAAAAAGCAAAAGAAAAACAAAATTTTTTTTCAGTTCGAAGAATTATTGCTATATTTGCACATCAAATAACGTGTTTTAGCGTATGAAATATATTGAAACAGACCTCAAGGGTGTTTTCATCATTGAACCCAACGTCTTTAACGACGCGAGGGGATACTTTATGGAAGCCTGGAAACGTACTGAATTTGAGCAGCATATAGGTGTCGTTGACTTTCTTCAGGACAACGAGTCGAAGTCAAGCTACGGCGTGTTGCGCGGACTGCACTACCAAAAGGGCGACGCTTCGCAGGCCAAGCTTGTACGCGTCATCAAAGGCCGTGTGCTCGATGTCGCCGTTGATTTGCGCAAGAGCAGTGAGACGTTTGGAAAGCACGTGATGGTGGAACTGAGCGAAGAGAACAAGCGTCAGTTTTTCATTCCAAGGGGGTTTGCACACGGCTTTCTGGTGCTGAGCGACGAGGCCGTCTTTACCTATAAGGTAGATAATGTATATGCACCGCAGGCTGAGGCTGGTGTGCGCTGGAACGACCCGCAGCTGGGAATTGACTGGCCCATCGATGCGAAGGACGTGCAGACGAGTGAAAAAGACCTGAAGCAGCCTCTGTTTAAGGATGCCGAGTATTTTGAGTAATAAACTAACTTATTAAATAGAACGATTATGAATATTGCAATTGTAGGAACAGGTTATGTGGGTCTGGTGTCGGGAACGTGTTTTGCCGATACTGGTGCCAATGTGACTTGTATTGATGTGGATGAACAGAAAATTGAACTCTTGAAGAACGGTGAGATACCCATATACGAGCCTGGGTTGGACGAGTTGGTTACGAAGAATGTGAAGGCTGGTCGTCTGAAGTTCTCGACTGATCTGGCCAGTGTGCTCGACGATGTGGAGATAGTGTTCTCTGCCGTGGGTACGCCCCCTGATGAGGATGGCAGTGCCGACCTGAAGTATGTGCTGCAGGTGGCTCGTACCATTGGACAGAACCTGAACCACTATGTGGTCGTTGTTACCAAATCGACGGTGCCTGTGGGTACAGCCCGCAAGGTGCGCAAGGCCATCGAGGAAGAACTGGAGAAGCGTGGTGTGGATGTGGAGTTTGATGTGGCTTCGAACCCTGAGTTCTTGAAAGAGGGTAATGCTATCAAGGACTTCATGTCGCCTGACCGTGTGGTGGTGGGTGTGGAGAGCGAACATGCCAAAAAGGTGTTGACGAAGCTCTACAAGCCGTTCCTCATCAATAACTTCCGCGTTATCTTCATGGATATTCCTTCGGCTGAGATGACGAAATATGCTGCCAACTCGATGCTGGCCACGCGTATCTCGTTCATGAACGATATAGCCAACCTCTGTGAGCGGGTAGGGGCAGACGTCAACATGGTACGTGCCGGTATTGGTGCCGACACGCGTATCGGACGTAAGTTCCTGTATGCTGGCTGCGGATATGGCGGCAGCTGCTTCCCCAAGGACGTGAAGGCACTCATCAAGACGGCTGACCAGAACGGCTACTCAATGGAGGTGCTGAAGGCTGTGGAGCGTGTCAACGAGAAACAGAAGAGCGTGCTCTACGAGAAGCTCATCAAGGCGTTTGGCTCGAAGGAAGCCCTGAAGGGCAAGACCATCGCCATGTGGGGTTTGTCGTTCAAGCCCGAGACGGACGATATGCGTGAATCGACGGCACTGGTCTTGATTGGCCTGCTGCTGGAGGCAGGATGTAATGTCCGTGCCTACGACCCTGTGGCCATGCCTGAGTGCAAGCGTCGTATTGGTGACAAGGTCGTCTATTGTAATGATATGTATGATGCTGTGCTGGATGCTGATGCCTTGCTGTTGCTGACGGAGTGGAAGGAGTTCCGTCTGCCGACATGGGGCGTCATCAAGAAGGCCATGAAGCAGCCGTTGGTGATTGACGGCCGTAATATTTTCGACAGTGAGGACTTGGAGGAAAACGGCTTCGAGTACCACTGCATAGGTAAATAACAAACTTAGATGAGAAAACTTTTATACATAGCGCTTTGTCTCTTGGTGACACTTGTTGCGTGTAAACAGAAGGAGACGGTAAAACCTGATGCCAGTGAGAGCAAGGAGGCGAAAGCCTTGCTCCAGGGCATCTGGCTGGATGAGGAGTCGGAGAACGTGGTGTTCAAGGTAGAGGGTGATACCATCTTCTATCCGGACTCCGTCAGCCAGCCGGCCTTTTTCAGAGTCATCAGTGACACGTTGGTGATTGGCGAGCAGGCATCGAAGTATCCTTTGGTCAAGCAGACAGCGCATGTATTCTGGTTCCAGAACCCAAACGGTGATACCATCCGCCTTGTCAAGAGCGAGGAGCTTGAGGATTCGCTGGTTTTCTCTGATAGCCATCCGGAGGTGCTGACGATGGCAGAGGTGACTAAGCATGACACGGTCATCAGCTACGGCAAGGAACGCTATCACTGTTATATTGCCGTCAATCCCACGCAGAACAAGATTGTCTCCAGTACATACGATGACAGTGGGGTGGAGGTTAACAATGTCTATTACGACAACATTATCAGGTTGAGCGTGTTCCACGGAAACACCTGCCTTTTCGGTAAGAGCTACCAGAAGAAGGAGTTTATGCGCTTTGTGCCGGAGGGTTTTCTCAATCAGGCAATTCTGAGCAACGCAGAGTTTGACCATGCCGACGAGGATGGTATCCATTTCAACGCTACCCTTTGTACGCCCAACGCTGCCAGCTGCTATCTGGTGGAGATTGTTGTCTCGTACAAGGGTAGAACCAGTATGAATTTACTTGAAAACTAAATACAGTTAATGCATATGAAGAATCTGGTTTTTGCAGTATTGTTGTTGGGCACATCCTTCTTGATAGGCTGTAAGAGTGAAACTGGCAGACAGAATATACAGTATGTCCGCCCAGCAGAGGATACAGCTGCCCACAATGACTTTAAGGATGATGACGACTGGAAAGAATCGCCCATCATCGACGTCGGACAGACTCCTGAGCAGGAAGACTTTGAACGCATGCGCGATCCTAAGCACGAGGACGAGCTGGAGCGCATGCTGATGGGGAAATAACCTTTCCTTATTCTTCTGACTTCATGGCATCACCATTGCTCTGTGGCAATGGTGTGCCGTTAACGTTCTCTCCTTGAGATTCGCTTGCCGGTTCCGTGTTCTCGGCAGGAATCTCTTCACCCTCATACATGATTTCATCCATTCCCAGACTATCCACGAACAGCGAGTCGGAATCGTTGGGAATGATGTAGCCCTGACAGTTGTAGAGGCTGGCACTGATTTCGTCGCGTGCAGGTGCGAACTTACCGTGATACTTCTTGAATGCAGGGTCGCCCAACACCGACTGGAAGAAGTAACCGCAGATGGGAAGTGCCGTACGGGAACCCTGTCCTAACTGGCCTGTACGGAAGTGGATGCTACGGTATTCGCCACCTACCCATGCGCCAGCCACAAGATGTGGGCTGACACCAACAAACCATGCGTCGGAATGATTGTTCGACGTACCGGTCTTTCCTCCGAACTCCGTGTCGGGATAGCCGCTGACATATCCCCACAGGCTCATGCTCGTGCCACCTGGCTCACGCAGTCCGCCCATCAGCATCTGCTGCATGAGGTAGGCACTGCGATAGGGGATGGCCTGATGCTCCTCGGTGGGCGCCGTGTATATCTCGTTGCCTTCGCGATCCAGGATATGTGTTACCAGAATGGGCTGGTGACGCATGCCGTCGGCAGCTACTGTCGCATAGCTGTTGACCAGCTCCAGCAGAGTGACGTCGCTCGAGCCTAAGGCTAATGACGGAGTGGGGTCGAGCTCACTGACGATACCCATGTTATGGGCTGTGCGGGCAATACGCTCGATGCCGACTTCTTGTCCTAATTTGACAGCCACAGAGTTGATGCTCTGTGCAAAGGCGCTCTTCAGCGGCATGTCGGCATTCGAGAACTTACCATTGGCATTGGTGGGTGCCCATGTGCCTTTACGACCGTGTTCTGCCACTTGCATGGCGAAGTACTCGTCGCGGCGGGTGTCACAAGGCGACAGTCCCTGATTCATGGCTTCTGTATAGACAAACAACTTGAATGTTGAGCCGGGCTGACGTCTGGCGGTCACCTTGTCGTACTTCCATGAATTGAAGTCAATGTCACCGACCCATGCTTTTACATGGCCTGTCTGTGGTTCAATGGCCACGAATCCGCAGTGCATGAAGCTGACCATGTAGCGAATGGAGTCCATGCTGCTGATTTCCTTCTCGATGGTACCATGCTCATAGTCGAACAGCTTAACCTTGTGTGGTAGGTTCATATAGTAGTTCACGGAGTCGAGGTTATTGTTGAACTTCTGCATCAGGAACTTGTAGTAGGGCTGACGCTTGGCGATGTCCTCAATGAAGTGGGGAATCTCCTGCTGACGTTCGTTACGCCAGGGGTTCATACCGCTCCAGTGGGCATTGAAGTTCTGCTGCACCTGCCGCATCTGCTTGATGGCTGCCTGTTCGGCATATTTTTGCATTCGCGAATCAATGGACGTATAAACCTTCAGACCGCTGGTGTAGAGGTCGTATCCGTTATCCTCGCACCATTCATTCAGCTCGGCAGCCACAGCCTGACGGAAGTAGAGTGCCTGACCGTCGTAATTTGACTCCACACTGTAGTCGAGCTTGATGGGCTTGACTTTCAGCGTATCGAATGCCTCCTTCGTCAAGTGTCCGTGTTCAACCATGTTATTCAGCACGATGTTACGGCGCTTCAATGCGTTCTCAGGATTGATGCGGGGATTATAATAGGTAGTGGCCTTCAGCATACCAACAAGCACGGCTGCCTGATCTACCGTCATCTCCTTGGGCGTAATGCCGAAATAGGTCTTGCAAGCGGTCTTGATGCCAAAGGAGTTGGAGCCGAAATCTACAGTATTGGCATACATCGTCAGAATATCTTTCTTGTTGAAGAATAATTCAATCTTCGTAGCCGTAATCCACTCCTTGCTCTTCATGATGAGCATCTTGACGCCAGGGATATAGCCCAACAGTCCGGTAGAGTATTGCGTGCGCACGCGAAACATATTTTTTACAAGCTGTTGGGTGATGGTCGATGCTCCACGGGCATCGTGGTGTACAATATAGTCCTTGGCGGCTGCACCCACGCCGACAATGTCGATGCCCTTGTGCTTGTAGAATCGCTCGTCTTCAGTTGATACAAGTGCTTCCCAGAAGACGGGGTTGACGTCCTCATACTTTACTGGTGTACGGTTCTCGCTAAAATACTTGCCGATAATCTGACCATCGGCACTATATATCTCAGAAGCCTCGGCTGTCACAGGATTCATGATGGCGCTAAGGCCGGGTGACTTGCCAAATAGCCAGAGGAAGTTGACATCGACCGCTCCTAAAAAGAGTAGGAATGCTACAATCATTGACGCGAAGGCAACTACGGTCTTCGTGTACCAGGCTCTTCCTTTATACAATCCTTTATACCATTTCCAGGCCTTTGCTATGTAATGACCTGCCTTAACTAATATCTTTTTTATCATCATGAGGAAATATAATTCAAAATTTGTTCTTTATCGTCGGGGTGAAACCAGCGCACGTCCTCATCGCGCTTGAACCATGTCAGTTGCTTGCGGGCATAGCGGCGGGTGTTACCCTTGATGCGCTCAACGGCCTCGTCTAAACTCCATATACCATCCATATAACTGAACAGTTCCTTGTATCCTACCGTGTTCAATGCATTCAGCTGGCGTTTGGGGTAGAGCATGCGGGCTTCTTCCAACAATCCTTTTGCCATCATGTCGTCAACGCGACGGTTAATCCTGTTATACAGCTCTTCGCGTGGACGGTTCAGACCAATCTTGATGATTCGGAAGGGACGTTCCCTGTTGCCCTCTCCTTGTTCCTTGTTCCTGAACGAAGTGTAGGTCTTGCCTGTCTGGTGACAGATTTCCAGCGCATGGATAACCCTGCGGGTGTTCTTACGATCCACCACCTCGTAGTGTTCAGGGTCGAGTAGTCGGAGTTCTTCGCAAAGGGCTTCCAGACCTTCTGCCTCTAACCGTTGCTTCATCATCGTACGGATATCGTCACGTATGGTGGGGATGTCGTCAATACCCTCGCATACGGCATCTACGTACATCATCGAGCCGCCACTCATCAGTGCCAGAGGATTGTCCTTGAAGTGGCTGTCCAAAAAGGCGAGCACCTCCTGCTCAAACATGGAGGCGTTGTAGTATTCGTCAATACCTTTGATTCCCACAAACAAATGCTTCGCCAAAGATTGCTCCTCGGGTGTAGGTGAAGCAGTGCCGATTTTCAGTTCACGGTAAATCTGCCGTGAGTCGGCATTGATAATGGGAATGTCGAAGTGTCGGGCAATGTCAATGGTGAGCTGCGTCTTTCCCACAGCCGTTGGCCCTGTAATGACGATAAGCGTCTTAGCGGATGACACCTCTCTTCGAACTTTCTATGAAAGTACAGATATAGTCAACTTCCTTAGAGTCAGGGTATTTGGCACGGGCCTCGGCAATGCCGTCCTTCAGGACACCCTTTGAGTAGATGATACGGTATGCATCGTGAATGGCCTCGATGACCTCGTTACTGAAACCGCGACGGCGCAGTCCAATGAGGTTGACGCCCGCATATCGTATGGGCTCCTTGCCAGCAATGACATAGGGAGGAATGTCCTGTGAGGTGCGAGAACCGCCCTGGAACATAATATAGCTGCCCACGCGGATGAACTGATGGAACAGGCAACAGGCGGAAATAATGGCAAAGTCATCGATTTCCACCTCACCGGCAATCTTCGTTGAGTTACCGATAATACAGCCGTTACCGATAATACAGTCATGTGCAATATGCATATTTTCCATGAGCAGGTTACCATTACCTACAACAGTCTTGCCTTTCGATGCTGTACCACGGCTGATGGTGACGTTCTCACGGATGGAGTTGTTGTCGCCAATTTCGCAGGTGGTCATTTCACCCTGGAACTTCAAGTCCTGAGGCTTGGTGGAAATACTGGCGCCGGGGAAAAACTCATTGCCGTTGCCGATGCGTGCACCAAAGTGGATGGTGACGCTGTTGAGGAACTTGTTGTTGTCGCCAATAACGACGTTCTTGTCTATCACGCAGAAGGGACCAATGACGTTGCCGTCACCGAGTTTTGCCTCAGGGTCAACCACTGCTAATGGGTGTATCTGATTCATTTTTATGACGTTATTACGTTATAACGTTTTTACGAAATTATTTGTTCTTAACAATCTGAGCAGTAAACGTCGCTTCTGCCACAACGTGGTCGCCGACGAAGATGTAGCCTTTCATCGACGAGATACCGTGGCGTACAGGTGCCAGCAAGTCAACCTTGAAGATGAGCGTGTCACCAGGCACTACCTTCTGGCGGAACTTCACTCCGTCAATCTTCATGAAGTATGTTGACCAACGGTCAGGCTCCTCCAACGTGTTGAGCACGAGCAGACCACCGCACTGTGCCATTGCTTCTACCTGCAGAACACCTGGCATAACGGGTTCTTCGGGGAAGTGTCCCTGGAAGAACGGCTCGTTGCTCGTCACGTTCTTGATGCCGACAATGCTCGTGGCACCTAAGGCAATGACCTTATCTACCAGCTGCATGGGATAGCGGTGAGGAAGCAGTTCGCGGATGCGATTAACGTCCATCAACGGCTCCTCATTGGGATCGTAGATGGGTGCCTGAATCTCATGTTTACGTATCTCTTTGCGTACCATCCTTGCAAACTTGTTGTTGATGGTGTGGCCGGGACGTGTAGCAATGATGCGTCCCTTGATGGGTTTGCCGATGAGTGCCATATCGCCAATGACGTCCAGCAGCTTATGACGTGTACATTCGTTGTCCCACTGGAGAGGCTTATGCTGAATGTAACCCAACTCGGTGGCATCGCGGTGTTCTATGTGCAGCATGTCTGCCAGCATATTCAGACGCTCTTGGGTTGTCTGACGCTCATAGATGACGATGGCGTTGTCCAGGTCGCCGCCCTTGATGAGGTTGGCCTGCAGTAGCGGCTCAATGTCGCGTACGAAAACGAAGGTGCGGGCTGCGGCAATCTCCTTGGTATAGTTTTCCATCTTGTCGAGGGTGGCAAACTGGCTGCTGATGAACTTCGACTCAAACGAGCACATGGCCGTGATAGAGAAGTCCTCATCGGGTAGGATGGTGATGCACGAACCCGTCTGTTCGTCTTTCACTTCCAGCTTTTTGCGGATGATGTAATAGTCCTTCGGGGCATTCTGCTCTTCAACGCCAACTTCCGCGATTTTGTCAACGTACTGGATGGCGCTACCGTCCAGAATGGGGAACTCGGGACCGTTCACCTGTATCAGACAGTTGTCGATGCCTAAGGCGTAAAGGGCAGAAAGTCCGTGTTCGACGGTTGAGATGCGCATGTCGCCCTTGCCCAGTACGGTACCGCGTTGTGTGTCAATGACATTCTCTGCAATGGCCTCAATGACGGGCTCTCCTTCCAGGTCAATGCGCTGGATTTTGTAGCCAGTGTTCTCGGGTGCAGGATTAAATGTTACAGTGAGGTTCAAACCTGTATGCAGTCCTTTTCCGAAGAGTGAGAAACTGCCTTTCAGTGTCTTTTGTTTCATATCGTTTTTTATTTCTTTTTCAGTTCTTCTAATTCCCTGCGCAGCATGGCAATCTCACGATACATGTCGGGCAACTTCTTGTAAAGTGCCTTGGCCTTGAAAAATGTTTTGGTGTCCATGTGAGGAGAACCGATGAGCGTCTCGCCGTTGCCCTTGGTGTCGCCGATGACGCCGCACTGGGCTCCCACTATCGTGCGGTCAGCCACGTGGATATGTCCAGAGAATCCTGCCTGTCCACCCACCATACACCAACTGCCAATCTTCGTGCTGCCAGCCATACCGACCTGAGCAGACATGACGGTGTTCTCGCCGATTTCACAGTTGTGAGCCACCTGAATGAGGTTGTCCAGCTTCACGCCCTGATGGATGACGGTCTGACCCATGGTCGAACGGTCAATGCAGGTATTGGCACCAATCTCCACGTTGTCCTCAATGATGACGATGCCTAACTGGGGAATCTTGTCGTAGCCTTCCTGTCCGGGTGCAAAACCGAAACCGTCAGCGCCAATCACGCTGCCGGCATGGATGGTGACGTTCTTGCCAATCTGACAACCGTCATAGATGCACACATGGGGGAAAATCTTTGTCCCGTCTCCAATCTTGACGCCCTCGCCGATATAGGCGAACGGGGCAATATACACGTCTTGACCAATCTGGGCCGTCTTGGATACAAAGGCCAGCGGGTCAATACCCGTCTTCTTTGGAAGTGTGGCAGCGTACATCTGCAGCAGCTTGGCTACGCACTCATAGGCGTTCTTTACACGAATGAGCGTCGTCTTGACAGGCTTTTCCAGTTCCACGTCCTCGTTGATGAGCACGATAGACGACTCAGTTTCATAGACGTAATGGGTATATTTGGGATTCGACAGGAAAGAAATGGCGCCTGCCTTTCCTTCTTCAATCTTCGCAAATGTGCTGATAGTGGTGTTTTCGTCGCCTTCAATGCGACCCCCAATCAGCTCGGCAATTTGTTTGGCTTTAAATTCCATTTAGTGTATTTTGTAATTTATGGGTGCAAATTTACAAAAAAACTTTCAAATACGTTGATAACAGAGGTAATATTTTCGTATTTTTTTTGAAAGTAGTTGCACATTTAAGATTTCTGAAGCATCTGCGATGTCTTTTACGGTGCCGTCTTTATATAAAATTCCGATGCTGTCATCGGCTGGATTATACATGTCCTTGCCGATTTCTGCCACGTAGAACAGGTAGCGCGTGTCATCATAGCTGACGTTGTAGGAGGCAGCTATTTGTTGGCGTATGCTGGTGATCTCCTCTTCCGTCGGTGGCTCGTCGCGCACCTCGACATGGAAGAGGTGACGGTCGAGCATGTCTGTAGCCAGCAGCGAGAGAATGGGGTCGTCGGAGTGCTTCCACGTTTTCATGGCGCTCCAGATGTCATTGTCGTCCAGCTCTGCATACATCTGCAAGGCTTCCGGATGGGTCTTGAACCATGTTGCATCTACGTCGTTTTCAAGGAAATAGCGTAGAGGAGGGGCAATGTCCTTACTCCTTGCTTCCTTACTTCTTCCCTCCTTGCTCCTCTTCAACAGATTCACCATCACCTTCTCGTAGCCTACGGCCGTGCGGTGCAGATATACCTGCCAGTACATCAGACGGCGTGTGGTCAGGAAATTCTCAATCGAGTAGATGCCCTTCGCATCGACCACCAGCTGCTCGTCTTTTACGTTGAGCATCTTGATGATGCGTGCCGAACCGATGTTGCCTTCTGTCACGCCCGTATAGAACGAGTCACGCCGCAGGTAGTCCAGCCGGTCCATGTCGAGCTGACTGCTGATGAGCTGGTGGAAAATCTTGTTTGGATACTGGTCCTTGAAGATGCTGATGGCCAGATTCAGCTGCCCGTTCATCTCGCGGTTCATCTGTTCCATCATCAGCAGCGAGATGTCCTCATGAGAAATACCGTGTATCAGCGTGTTTTCCAGCACGTGCGAGAACGGTCCGTGTCCGATGTCATGCATCAGGATGGCAGCCTCGACGGCTTCTGCCTCTGAATCAAAGATATAGACGCCCTTTTCCGTGAGCGAGCGTACTGCTTCCGACATCAGGTGGAAAGCACCTAACGAGTGCTGGAATCGCGTGTGTCGGGCACTGGGATAGACCACAGATGCCAGTCCCAGCTGATTGATGCGGTTCAGGCGCTGGAAATAAGGGTGTTGCACGATGTCATAGAGTAGGCCTCTTGGAATCTTGATGAAGCCAAAGACGGGGTCGCTAATGATTTTATGCGTGTTCATTTTGTTAAATTTGTGGGCAAAATTACAAAATAATGCCGAATTATTCGTACTTTTGCAGCAGAAATCGTCATTACAATGGAAGAAAACGTTATCACAAGCCTCCAAAATGCCCGTGTGAAGCGCCTTGTGCAGCTCCAGCAGAAATCGTCTGAGCGTCGTCGCTCAGGACTTTTTGTTGTCGAAGGACAGCGGGAACTCATGCATTGTGTGGAGGCAGGCTATCAGGTGGAAGATGTCTTTTATTGCCCTGAGTTGTGTAGTGCTCCGTCAGTGGGTAATGCCTATGCCGTCACTTCAGCCGTCTATGAAAAGATTGCCTATCGTGGCAGTACGGAAGGTCTGGTGGCTACGGTTCACGAACGGACGTTGACGCTGGATGGTCTTCAGCTGTCGGAACAGCCGCTCATCATGGTGCTTGAGCGGGTGGAGAAACCGGGTAATCTTGGGGCGGTGCTGCGCTCTGCCGATGCTGCCCATGCCGATGCTGTCATCGTGTGTGATCCGCTGACCGATTTGTATAATCCGAACCTCATTCGAGCATCACTTGGTGCGGTGTTTAGCGTTCCTGTTGTTGCTTGTAATTCAGAAGATTGTATCGATTTCCTCAAGCAAAGAAATATTCAGATTCTGACTGCTCAGCTTCAAGATTCCAGCCTGTATTATGACACAGATATGCGACGTGCTACAGCCCTTGTCATGGGTACCGAATCGACTGGTCTTACCGATGTCTGGCGACTGGCTGCCGATGCCCATATCCGTATTCCCATGCTGGGTCGCATGGACTCGCTCAATGTGTCCGTTTCCGCTGCTATTCTGCTCTTCGAGGCGGTGCGTCAGCGCACGAAGTAGCCGATGTGTCGCGTGATGCCTTGTGCCGTCAGCGTCTTCAGTCTGTAGTAGCCTTTCGGCAGCTGGCTGACGTCAATCTGTTGTTTGTTGGCATACGTGGCAATGATGGTTTCCTGCATGGTCTCCACTACTAAATACTCTGCTTGCTCAAAACCTGCCGGAACGGTAACTGTCTGTCCGTCACACGGTAGCAGCTGCACTGTGGGTGTTACTGCTGTGGGGCGAGTGACGACGGGAATGTCTGCATCCTGACATGCTGCACTCTCGTTGCCGTAACGGTCAAGCGCGGTGACTGCGTAGTGGCGAGGGGTGGAGGACTGAATGTGGAGCGACGTTCCCATGACGCGTGTGGCAATGAGGTTGCGTGGGTCGTCAACATTGACTGGCGACTGTTCCGATGCGTATATATTATATAATGTATAGCTCTCACGTGCAGGGACGGCCGTCCATGTCAGCAGGTTGCCGTTGACGGTCAGTTTTGCAGGTGCCTCGGGAACCTCGCTGTGTTCCCACGTCATTGGCGGCACGAGGGCAGGGTAGCGGTCGAACTCATTGGTACAGAAGTCATAGATGCCCTTGGTGTTGTCGGTAAAGAACTTGCTGCGGAAGTGGGCGTGTCCCAGTCCGTGGCTTCTGAGCACGTTCATCTGGCGCCTAACCTCGTCAAGCGGCCAGTCTTGCTGTCTCTTGTCGAGCATATAGGTGCCCAAGCCGCCTGCCACGATGCGTCCGCTCGTGTGCTGATGCCAGTCTATGGCGAAGGGGTAGAAGTGGTCTCCCCTGAAGTACATCATGGGGAACAGCGCATCCATCAGTCCGTCGCGTAGCCAGCCCTGAGCGTCCTGGCAGACTTTTGAATAGGCGTTCCAGCCTTTCGAGCTGAAGCGCGTCAGATCGTCGAACTTGCCGATGGGCGAACAGCTGTACATCACCCACGGCTTCACGCTCTTCACGGCATCGCGGATGGCGCGTACGATGTGTGTGATGTTGCGGCGTCCCTGGTCTCTGGGTACGGTGATTTTCCATGTCTCCGGATAGCGAATGTAGTCCAGATGGATGCCGTCAATGTCGTATCGCTCAGTAATCTCGCGGCAGATACGTGCCAGATACTCAGCCGTTTCTGGGCGTTCGGGGTTCATGTAACCCTCGTCGCCTATTTTGCGGATGACGTTGGGCATCTTCTGGCGCAGCTGCTTGGTAGCGGCACTATTCCATTTGCCTACGGGCAGCGTCACCACCCATGCGTGACATTGCATGCCGCGCTTGTGGCACTCGTCGATGCAGAACTGCAGGGGGTCGTAGCCAGGCGACTTGCCTGTCTTGCCCGTCAGGTACTCACACCACGGTTCAATGTTGCTGGGGTAAATCATGCTGGCTCGTACGCGGGTGTGCATGAGCACCACATTGGTGTTGGCGGCCTTCAGTTGGTCGAGGATGTTACAAAGGTCCTGCTGCTGTCGGCGCATCGATGCTTCGTCGGTGGCCAGTGTACGTGGCCAGTCAATGCCTCCGATGACGGTCAGCCACACGGCTCTCATCTCCTGTTTGGGAATGAATGGCTGTGCTGTAGCATGAAGCGCCAGGAGGTATAATAAGGCTGTAATTGCAAATATTTTTCTCATAATGCGTGCAAAGGTACAAAATAATTCACAATTCATAATTCACATTTCACAATTATTTTGTACTTTTGCAGCAGAAATATAAAAAATATAGAAAAGAAGAGAAATGATATCGTTTGTATTAAGCTTGATTGTGCTGTTGATTGGCTATTTTGTCTATGGCCGGTTCGTGGAAAAAATCTTTGGTCCTGATGACCGTCCGACTCCTGCCGTAGCGAAGGCCGACGGAGTAGATTTCATAGTTCTTCCCAACTGGAAGGTGTTTATGATTCAGTTCCTCAACATTGCCGGCACAGGTCCCATCTTCGGTGCTATCATGGGTGCCAAGTTCGGACCGGTAGCCTATCTGTGGATTGTCTTTGGCTGTATCTTCGCAGGTGCCACGCACGACTACCTCTCGGGTATGCTCAGCATGCGTCACGGTGGTGTCGGACTGCCCGAACTCATTGGCAAATATTTAGGCTCTTGGCCCCGCCGCATCATGGTTGTCTTTACCATTTTGCTGCTCATCATGGTGGGTACGGTGTTTGTGTATTCGCCGGCCGAGATACTCCACAGTATCAAGGGCGATACTTTGATGTGGATTATTATCATTTTCTGCTATTACATCATTGCCACCATGCTGCCCATCGACAAGATCATAGGCAAGATATATCCCCTCTTTGCCATCTCGCTGCTCTTCATGGCAGGTGCTCTTATGGTATGGCTGTTCCTGCATTGGCCGACGCTGCCTGAGCTGTGGACAAACTTCTACAACATGGGACTGGCAACCGAACCCGACAAGTGGACAGACGCTATATTCCCCGCATTGTTTATCACCATTGCTTGTGGCGCCATCAGCGGTTTCCACGCTACACAGAGCCCCTTGATGGCCCGTTGCGTGAAGACAGAGAAGGTGGGCCGCCCCATCTTCTATGGAGCCATGATAACCGAAGGCATCGTCGCCTTGATCTGGGCAACGGTAGCATCGTGGTTCTTCTATGGTAACCCTGCCCCGGGCTACGAGCTTATAGCCAATGCCACGCAGGGCTTCCACACATCGGCTCCTGCCGTTGTGAACCTTGTGTGCAACGACTGGCTGGGTGTTGCAGGTGCCATACTGGCCATGCTGGGTGTTGTGGCTGCTCCCATTACGAGTGGCGATACTGCTTTCCGTTCGTGTCGTCTCATCGTTGCTGAGTGGATAAAGGTTGACCAGCGCCCGATCGTGAAGCGTTTGCTCATCTGTGTTCCCCTGTTTGCCGTTTCCATCTGCATGCTCGTGTGGCAGATAGAGAACCCCGATGGTTTCAACACCATCTGGCAGTACTTCGGATGGTCGAACCAGGCCCTGAGCGTGTTCACCCTCTGGACGTTAACGGTGTATCTGGTGCGTCACAACAAGCCATTTATCATCACGCTCATTCCTGCTTTGTTCATGACGACGGTGTGCACCACGTTCCTCTTCGTGTCGAAGCAGGCATTCCATCTGCCGGGAACCATTGCCTATCCCATGGGCATTGCCTGTCTGGTCATCGCCATCGTGTGGTTTATCCTGTGGTATTTGAAATTCAAGAAAACTCAAAAATAATATGATTATGAAGAAAATTGCATTTGTTCTTGTAGCGCTGATGGTGTCAGTAGCTGCAAACGCTCAGTTCGAAAAAGGAAAGACGTACATTGGAGCATCACTCTCAAGCCTGAATCTCAGCTACTGTGGTTCCGAGAAGGGCCATCTGGCTCTGCAGGCCAAGGGTGGTTATCTCTTTATGGACAACCTCATGGCCACTGGTCAGGTGGGCTACGAGAAGATGGCTGACGTTCCTTATGCCCTCTCGCTGGGTGTCGGCGCACGTTACTACATCGTTCAGAACGGTCTGTTCCTGGGTGCTGGTGCCAACTATGTGCATTGTGATGAGTTCGACGACTTCCGTCCTACGGTCCAGCTGGGCTATGCCTTCTTCCTGAGCCGCACGGTGACGGTTGAGCCGGAAATCTACTACGAGCAGTCGTTCAAGGATCATAAGGAGTATAGTAGGGTCGGCTTCCGCATCGGCTTTGGTATCTATTTGTAATATAATCCGAAAAATCGTAGATTCATCAAGATGTTAAGCGTAGAAGAACTGGTTGACAGACTGATTGACCTGTCGTTTGCCGAAGACATCGGCGACGGCGATCACACCACCTTGTGCTGTATTCCCGAGGACGCTATGGGCAAGAGCCATCTGCTCATCAAGGAAAACGGTATTCTGGCTGGTGTAGAGGTTGCCAAGGAGGTGTTCCGCCGCTTCGACCCCACCATGCAGGTGGAGGTGCTGATGGGCGACGGCACTCGTGTGAAGAAGGGCGACATTGCCATGATTGTGACGGGTAAGGTCCGTTCGCTGCTGCAGACCGAGCGCCTCATGCTCAACATCATGCAGCGCATGAGCGGCATTGCCACCATGACCGACAAGTACGTGCAGCGCCTGGAAGGTACCAAGACCCGCGTGCTCGACACCCGCAAGACCACGCCGGGCATGCGTATGCTTGAGAAGCAGGCCGTGAAGATTGGCGGCGGCTGCAACCACCGCATCGGACTCTTCGATATGATTCTCCTGAAGGACAACCACGTCGATTTCGCCGGCGGCATCGTGAACGCCATCGACCGCTGTCACGCCTACCTGAAGGAGAAGGGCCTCGACCTGAAGATTGAGATTGAGGTGCGCTCGTTCGATGAGCTGAACCAGGTGCTCGAGCACGGAGGCGTTGACCGTATCATGCTCGACAATTTCTCTGTGCCCGACACAAAGAAGGCTGTCGATATCATTGCCGGACGCTACGAGACGGAATCTTCGGGTGGCATCACCTTCGAGACCATCCGCGACTATGCCGAGCAGGGTGTTGACTTCATCTCTGTCGGTGCCCTGACGCATAGTGTGAAGGGGCTTGACATGTCATTTAAAGCATGCTGAATTCCCTTTTTGCAAGCCTGTTGCTTGCTGTAAACGTAAACTTTTCCCCGCCAATGACGCACGAGATTTCATTGGCGGGCAATTTTGGCGAACCCCGCCCCAACCACTTCCACGGCGGACTGGATTTCCGTACGGAGGGTGTCGAGGGCAAGCCCATCATGACCATCGGCGACGGCTATGTCAGCCGCCTCACCGTGGGCAAGTCCGGCTTCGGCAATGCTGTCTATGTCACGCATCCCGAAGGCTATACCAGCGTCTATTGCCACCTCAAGCGCTTCTCGCCGCGACTGGAACGGCTGCTGAAGCAGTGGCAGTACGCCAACGAGTCGTACGAGGCCGACGTGCGCCTGCGACCTACCGACTGCCCTGTGGCGCAGGGTCAGCTCATTGCCTTCAGCGGCAATACCGGCCACAGCTTCGGCCCGCATCTCCATCTTGAGATTCACGACACCCGCACGTGGGACATGCTTGACCCCCTGGAGTTCCTGGGGAAGTATGTCAACGACACCGTGCCGCCCCAGATTCACGACATCCGCATGTATCCCCAGCCCGACGGGGGCGTGGGCTTTGCCGTCTATGCCGACGACTACATGCAGAACTCCAGCAACCACTACGGCATCCGCCTGACGCAGCTTCTGGTCGAGGGGCGCGAGGTGTTTCGTGCCGACGTCAGCGGCATCCCCGGCAGTTGTAACCGCATGGTCAACTCGTGGGGTGACTACGACTATTTCCACGACCATTCACGCTGGTATCTCAAGACGTTCATTGAGCCAGGCAACACGTTGCCCATCCTTCATGCCGATGAGCATCGTGGCATCGTCTATTTCCCTGAAGACCGCGACTACCACCTGGAGTTCATCCTCACCGATTATTTTGGTAATCAGACCAAGAAGCAGCTCGTGGTTCATGGGGGAGAAGCCTCCCCTCAACAGGGGAGGATGGAGGGGTCTCCTAAAATCAAGTGGAACACCACCAACGTCATCTCCCGACCGGGCATGCAACTCGTTGTGCCTTATGGCTATGTGGGCGTTGACACCCCGTTGGACATCGTTGTCGAGCCAACCGACTCCCTGTCGTTTGTCTATCGCTTCTCCGAGCACTCCACGCCGCTGTTCTACGATGCCGAGCTGAGCCTCGCACCCCGTCAGGAGGTCAGAGATCCCTCGAAGCTCTACGTGGTCAGTCATTTCGGCAAGGATATAGCCCTTGGCGGCACCTATAACGACGGCTGGGTGACCACCCGAGTGCGCGACCTTGGCGGCTCGTTTGAGCTGCTCTACGACGACGTGCCGCCCGTCATCGAGTCCAAGACGACTGATGGCGACCCGCTGCTGCGCTTCAATATCAGCGACGAGGGTAGTGGAGTGCAGTCGTACAAGGGCTACCTGGACGGACAGTTCATCCTGTTCAAGGCACAGACGCAGGGCCTGACGGTCAATGCGCGCGGCACCACGCTCATCGCCTGCCGCCTCACCAATACGCCGGTACCTCCTACGGGCCGTGATCGCCGCCTCCGTCTCGTCGTTACCGACAACCGCAACAACGAACAAGTCTTTGAAACAACAATAAAATACTGACAATATGAAAAAGTTACTACTGACGGCCGCGTTCATCGTGGCAGCAAGCTACGCTGTGGCTTGTACCAATTTCATCGTCGGCAAGAAAGCATCGGCCGACGGCTCCGTCTTCTGCACCTACAATGCCGACAGCTACGGTGCCTTCATGCCCCTCTACCATTTCCCCGCTGGCAAGCATGCCGCAGGCGAAATGCGCCAGATCTACGACTGGGACACCAACAAATACCTTGGCGCGATACCCGAGGCTCCTGAGACGTGGAACGTCATCGGCAACACCAACGAGTGGCAGCTGACCATCGGCGAGACTACCTTTGGCGGCCGTGAGGAGATGGTCGATACCACGGGCATCATCGACTACGGCTCACTCATCTACATCACCCTGCAGCGAGCCAAGACCGCCCGCGAGGCCATCCAGGTCATGACCACGCTCGTCGAGCAGTACGGCTATTGCTCTGAGGGCGAGACCTTCTCCGTTTGCGACCCCAACGAGGCGTGGATTCTCGAGATGATGGGCTGCGGCAGCAACCGCACGCTGTCGAAGGAGCGCACCGTCTGGGTGGCTCTGCGCATCCCTGACGACATGATTTGCGCCCATGCCAACCAGAGCCGCATCCGCACGTTCAACATGAAGGACAAGCAGAACGTGCTCTTCTCGAAGAACGTCGTGAAGTACGCCAAGACCATGGGGTGGTTCAACGGCAAGGATGCTGACTTCAGCTATGCCGACGCCTACTGCCCTGCCGACTTCGGCGCCCGTCGCTGGTGCGAGGCCCGCGTGTGGAGCTTCTTCAACCGCTTCACAGATGACTTCTCGGCCTACCTGCCGTGGGCTGAGGGTAAAGACCCTAACGCCGTGCCCATGCCCCTGTGGATCAAGCCCAACAAGCTCCTGACCCTGCAGGACCTTCAGGCTGCCATGCGCGACCACTTCGAGGGTACGCCCTTCGCGCTCGACCAGGACCTCGGTGGCGGCATCTGGCACATGCCTTACCGTGTCTCTCCGCTGTCCTATAAGGTTGATGGCAAGAAATACTTCAACGAGCGTCCCACCTCGACGCAGCAGAGCGCCTTCTCGTTCATCTCGCAGATGCGCTCGTGGCTGCCCCGTCAGGTGGGTGGCTGCTTCTGGTTCGGTAACGACGATGGCAACATGATTAGCTACGTGCCCATCTACTGCGCCAACACCCGTCCGCCCCTGTGCTTCAACACCCCTGGGGCCGACGACATCCACTTCTCTATGGACAACGCCTTCTGGGTGTGCAACTGGGTCTCGAACATGGTCTATCCGCGCTACTCGCTCATGTTCCCCTCGCTCCAGCAGGTACGCGACTCGCTCGATGCCGCCTACGCCCGTGCCCAGCCCGAGGTTGAGGCTGAGGCCATCCGCCTCTGTGCCGGCGACGAGCAGGCCCTTGCTGCCCGCATGACCGACTACTCCTGTCTGAAGGCCGAGCAGATGATGGACCGCTGGCGTCAGCTGGCCTATTTCCTCATCGTGAAATACAACGATATGGTGGAGCGTCCCGACCGCGACGGACAGTTCTATTACAACGAGTACGGCCTTGGTGCTGCCGTCAAGCGTCCCGGTATGCACGAGCACTTCTCTCGCGAGATGAACCGCCACAGCAACCACCGCATGAAAATGGATGAGTAAAACCAAAATGCTTTGCGAGAGATAAACACACAATGGGCAAGCCTCACTTACGAGACCTGCCCATTTTTTGTTGGTAGAGATTACAACTTTTCCACTTGATGTGGTCTAAAAAAGACTTGTTAATTCTTCCAAGTTACCATCAAAAAGGGTTTCCGTTTTTTCTTGAAGATCCCCATTACCATCTTTCACCATACTCTGTTGTAGTAAGGTAACATGATAAGTTTCGAGTGTTATATTGGCGAATTCCCATCCACCACCTCTTCTACCCTGATGTTGAGCACGCCATCCTTCGCTGCACACTCTACTTTCACATCTTTATAGGCACAAAGTGCTTTGTCATCTTTGTGCCCACTAGAGCATTTTTTTTCATGATAACAATTGATTTTTAGTGAATTATTTGGCCGTTTCGATTGAAAAGTGTATTTTTGCAGCACAAATTATTATTGAAAAGTGTAGTTTTTATCTAACAAAAGTCATTGAAAAGTGTAAATTGTCATGCTATACAGAAAAATTACATCGTATATTGAAGACCATTTGAAGTCAGGTACCGACAAGATTTTGATACTGGAAGGTGCCCGTCAAATTGGTAAGTCGTTCAGCATCCGCGAAGCGGGTACACGGCTCTTTAAGTACTTCATAGAAATCAACTTCGTGGAGGACGATGAGGGCGACCAGCTCTTCAAGAATATCCATAAGAAGGAAGACTTTTATCTAACCCTCAGCATGGTAGCTGGTAACAAACTCAATGACCGCACCGATACTCTCATATTCCTCGACGAGATACAGCACTATCCACAGTATCTCACCATGCTAAAGTTTCTGCGTGAAGACGGTCGCTACCGCTACATCACTAGCGGCAGTCTGTTGGGTATCACATTACAGGATATCACCTCCATTCCTGTTGGCAGCGTCATCCGCAAGGAGATGTACCAGCTCGACTTCGAAGAGTTTCTCATTGCCAATGGCTTTGGCACCGAGGCCCTCAACATGCTTCGCAACGCTTACGAGAATCGCCAAAGCCTCACGGAAGAACATCACAATCATGTGATGGATCTCTTCCGTCGCTACCTGCTGGTGGGTGGCATGCCCGATGCAGTCAATACATATCTTGGTACACATAACATCGTTCGCGTTCGCGAAGTACAGGAAGGCATCAGTAGCCTATACGCCTCCGATGCGTCCAAATACGAAAAGGAACAAAATAAGAAGCTGCTCATCCGCCGCATCTACGAGATGATACCCTCGCAGATGGAGAACAAGAAGAAGCGCATCGTAGCACAGGAAATACGCGGTAAGAGAGGTGACCGTTTCGATCAGTACCAGGAGGAGTTCGAATATCTCGTCTCGTCAGGTATTGCACTGGCCGTCCACGCCATAACTAATCCTCACTTCCCATTGAGCGAGTCGTTGCAGAAAAATTTGCTGAAGCTCTATCTGAACGATGTGGGCTTGCTCACTGGTCAACTATATCACAACAATATCCGGCCAGTGCTCGACGATGTGCGAAGCATCAACCTTGGCAGCGTCTATGAGAGTGTGGTGGCACAGGAATTACGTGCTCATGGACACAAGCTATTCTATTACGACCAGCGCAAGCTGGGCGAGGTCGACTATCTGATTGACAATCACAAACTGATGAGTGCCCACCCTGTTGAGGTCAAATCGGGCAAGGACTATACCGTCCACAGCGCCCTTAATAACTTGCTAAACAATCCCGACTACAACATCCCTATTGCTACCGTCTTCTCCAACGAACGCGAAATTTACGAAGACGGCAAGGTCACCTATATGCCCGTCTACCTTGTGATGTTCATAAAGGCAGATAATCCCCAAGTTGATGATACTGAATATCTCTTCTGATGCTACAAACGCATAGTATAGCCAAACAACATACTTAATTTGTTAATAAATTAGTTATTTAAAAAGGTAAAAATTCGGGTCGGTTCTCCCTGATCCACTTTTTAAAGAATAAAACAGGAAACGGAAGTCCAATCGCGGCTTCCATTTTTTGTTTGCTGTCTTAGGGAGCCCGCTTCATAAAAAATCAGCGAAAAGTTTTGGAAATTCTCGGGAAATGCGTATCTTTGCGGCGTAAACGCCGCTAAACTGCAGTTTTGCAGGCTAGAATAGAAAAGATAAAAATACAGAAATATGAGTCCAGTATTCCGTCGCGAGAGCGAATACACGTTCAAGATTTACAGCAACGAGGAGGAGCGGATGCACATCCACGTCATCTTCGGCGCCCACGAGGCCAAATACTGGCTGGAGCCGACGGTGGAACTGGCCAAGAACACGGGAATCCCCGAGCATAAGTTAAGTGAAATCAAGAAAATCGTAGAAACAAATGCAGACAAATTCAAAGAGCAATTCCGCGAGCACATCGGCAAGCGTATTGATGATTAATGGGCAGGGCATCATGCTCTCCGTGCTGGGAAATGACTATTTCCTGTCCTACAACCGTATCCCGTGGATGCAGGACGCGCCCATCCGCAGCGTCCTGAACGTCCAGATGTCCGGCCCCGAGGCTATCGCGTGGCCCGACCTCGACGTTGATCTCGAAATCGACAGTCTGCGCCATCCCGAGCGCTATCCGCTCGTCATCAAGCGCAATCCACTGGACTTCGTTGCAGTGTAATACTCATGACAGCATGATGGCTTCAGAGCCTTTGCCCCGAGCAGTAAGGGCTTTCGTGATAAACTATAATGGGCAAGCCTCACTTACGAGACCTGCCCATTTTTTGTTTGTTCACTTTTTTTCGCCATTTCCTTTGCCAGTTTCGTTTTATTTTGTATCTTTGCAGCGCAAGGCGCTGCGAAACTGCTTACGCTCGGCCATTGATGCAAGCATCATGGCGCTCGCTTAACCGCAGCTTTGTGGCGAGAAAAACAAGAAAAGAAAGAAGTATGCAAACAATTGTAGCAACTGAAAACGTACAGCTAACGCTGCCTAACGCAGACCTGAGTTTTCTTCGGACTATTTCGAAGAAGATGGGTTGGTCGCTTAAGACAAAGCGCAAAAGCGGCATTGAGAAGGGCCTTGAGGATATCCAAAAGGGCAATGTCTATCATGCCAAAAACTCGGAGGACTTGATTAAGCAGATACTTGGCTGAAGTGCTTATGTACGACATCATTTATACTGGACAGTTCAAGAAATAATTGTTGAACCTGAAAACTGAAATGCCTATGGGCTGAGTAGCGTTTGGGTATAAAGAACAAATGGGCAAGCCTCACTTACGAGACCTGCCCTTTTTTTGTTTGCTGTCTTAGGGAGCCCACTTCATAAAAAATCAGCGAAAAGTTTTGGATATTCTCGGGAAATGCGTATCTTTGCGGCGTAAACCCCGCAAATAACAACTACAATAACATATTATTAATAACAACTTAAAAAACTAAACTAGTATGAAGAAAAAAAAGTATGAGAGAGCGACGATGCAGGTCGTCGAGTTGCAACAACAGGCCCACCTGCTGCAGGCCAGCGGACAAGTGCAGGCCACTATGACAACAAAAACAGAAGAAGAACAATGAAAACAAAGATTTTGAGTCCCTTGAGAAGGGACGGCTATAAAGCAGGGATGATAATGATGCTTATTGCTTTATCGACCATGCTGCTGACTACTGCTTGTAGCAGCGAGGACGATTTGGTCAACAACAATAACGAACAGACCGCCAAGAAAGGCTATGAACTCCCCGTAACAGTTAATGTAACCCGTGGCGGCGATGCCACCCGCGCTACGTATAACGAATCTACCAGAAAGCTCGAATTCAGCACAGGCGACAAACTGTTTGTGTATGGTGAATACGATGGTTCTTCAAAAAAATTTGCCGGCACGCTGGATTATGTTCCTGCTACCGGTAAATTCAGTGGCACTATATACACCCAGGAAGAGTGGACCGGCACTGCCGATGCGCTATTCACGGCTGCGAATGAGGTCACCGCCACCCTGCTGCCTAATGGCTATGATGCTAATGGCAGTAATAGCTTTTTATTTGTTCTCGACAACGATACTCCAGCTTGCTCTTATGACGATACAGTAATAGCTGATGGTTCGCATGCTTTTGTTGCCTCAGAGAC
>CACXJZ010000007.1 GCA_902768105.1 uncultured Prevotellaceae bacterium | reverse complement strand
CCGCTCAAGTCATAGATGCTCCCATCGCCCATTGAAGAGGGAGTAGTGGTGAGGTCGCTGATTCCTGTGGGATCCGTCAGCGTGACGTCCGTCATGGTGCAGCCCCACATAACGCTGGGGTCACACGGCACCTTGGTACCGTCCTTCTTTTTCAGTTTGATGGTTTTCACCCTTACGGTACCGCTTGTCTGCTTGCATTGCAGGGTGATGCCCGTAATGGTTCCCCACGTGGTTGAGAAGTTGTATTTGCTTGATGCCTCAGTAATGTCTTTTGACTTGTTTCCTGATGAGCAATACACCTTGTAGCTCAATAACCCTGTAGCAGGCGCTTCTTCCAGCTCCAGCTCAATGCCCGTATATTCGGAAGCGGTTGTGGAGCCTTTGAACAGGTAGAACTCTCCCCATTGCTGATTGTAGGTTACTGTAGCCGAGATGCAGGTGTTGGGATAGTCGCTGCGCTCAGGCAGGGTGGGAGTGTAACTGTCGCCGTGATAGGCCTTGAGCAGTGTCCGCGCAAGGTCAGCCTGGTGGAAGACTGGAAATATGCGCGATGCGCCGTCAGTAAGTCCCATCCAGTAGAATGTGCCGATGTTGTTCTCCTTGCACTTCTGTACGAAATATGTCGCAAACTCAAACAGCTTTTCCCTGCGCACGTCATAGTCTGTCTCACCCGTCTTATCGACGTTCGACGTGCCCCACTCGCCGACGATGACAGGGCCGCCCTTGCTCACCAGCTCGCTCTTCCACAGGGCAATCATGCCGTCAACGTCAGCCTTAATCTGGTCGATAGTACCATCCACAATATTGGGATAGGCATGAATCTCGAAGATGATGTGGCTGCCTGTGCTCTCAGGATTGTTCAGCTTGGTCAAAGGATCCTTCAGGTGTGAATCCCAATTGCCATAACCATTAGCAGCGCAGTAGGTAGTGACAATCAGGTTACGCTGGGTATTGTTGCCGCCAGTGGCTCTTACCGTTGTTACAAAACTCTTGGCGTAGTTGTTGATGGCGTCATAGGCTGTGGCTGTTTTGGCGAAGTTCCAGTTGCTGTTAATGTCCAGCATCTCGTTGTAGCCCTCGAAGAGCAGCGTCTGACCATAGTCCTTGAACTCCTCGGCAATCTGCCGCCATAGTTTCTCGTAGCGGGCCTTATTGGCAGTATAAATATCCGCATCGGCCTTGATCCATGACTTAAAACTATCGCTGTCGGCACCCGTGTCGTGGTGCACGTTCAGGATGCAGTACATGCCCTGGCTGATGACGTAATTTACGACCTCTTTGACGCGAGCCATCCATGCTGCGTCCACGTTGCCGTCCTTGTCCATGTGGTTATACCAGGTAACGGGCACTCTGATGGCGCCAAAGCCTGCATCCTTCATCATCTTCAGCAGCTCAGGTTTTGTGATGTACTGTCCCCAGCAAGTCTCCGAGGTCAGGTCCTGCTGTCCCCAGTAGCTGTCGCTGGTGACGTCTGTGACCGTCTGGTTGTTTGCTTCGAGTGTGTTACCTAAGTTCCAGCCTAACCCCATGTTCTTTACGGCGTTGGTGGCGCTCTCAAAGTTCTGCGCTCCTGCTTGCACTGTCGCCAGTAGCAGCATCGTTACAATTGTAGTTAATAGTTTCTTCATACCGTTATATTTTTAATCCGTGCAAAGATATTGCTTTTTTCCCTAAATACCAAATTATTTCAGTTTCTTTTGTATTTTTGCGGGGAGAAAAACGAGAAATGTTTTTTTTATCTCTGACGTTTAACGTCGCTAAACGCGGCGGTTGGGCGTTGAAAGGTGGCAGGTTTGTGCCTGTAAGCCGGCACCCTGAAAGGGGATAGCCGGCACCCTGACGCCTGTAGGCCGGCAGGTATCATCGCTCGTACCCATTGTATCTCTCTCTAAGCGTTGCAAAGGTACAATATTCTCATTGCGGTTTACGAATGATTCTCTAATTATTTTTAATTTTCTGCGAATTATTTTAATTGGCTTTCGGTCTGGTCATTTGGTCAAGGTCATTTGGTCATTTTCGATTTCGGAAACACGATTTTTGCTCACTATTAAATAAATATATATATTTATTATAATAGTGGCTGATTTTGACTTCCCGTTTTCGATTTTGACAAATGACCAAATGACCAAATGACCGCATTTTTGAAAAAATGGCAGAATGACAAAAAATTATTGCAAAGTATTCGTGAACCGCAATGAGAATGTTGTAACTTTGCAATGCTTTTGGGAAGTATTGCGAGTGAAGGTTGTGGCAGAACACTAAAGCAGCGGTAGCGTCAGCGTGAAGCGGGCGCCGGGGGAGTAGGAGGTGTCGAGCACGATGTCGCCGCCCAGACGGCGGGCGAGCGAACGGGCTACGGTAAGACCGATGCCTGTGCCGTCGTAGTATTTGTCTAACTGTACAAACTCTTCGAAGACGTGTCATTTTAATGATAACAGGAGCTGAAGATTATGGAGGAAAAGCTAATCAAAGCAATCCCAAGACACGGGACCTGGGAAGCTCTTTATGAGCGCGTGAAGAAGGCTCGTGGGGAGCCTGTGTGGATGGAACTGAAGGTTACGCCAGAGCTGTTCGAAGGACTGCGTAACTACGACTTGATATACGAGGCGAAAAGGCGAAAGTTTCTTGCGATTGAAGGGCGGCTGGATGAGGTCGGGAATGTCCGCATGGAGATGTGTGTGCAGCAGAATAATGGTGATGGAGATGGGTTTGGTGTGGAGCCTGACGACTATATGTGTGGGGTGATTGGACCTGATGGCATCTTCGTGAAACCGTTTTGTGTGGAATGAAAGATTCTTCCTTAAATCCTTGCTGGTTCAGAAAAAATTACTACCTTTGTGGCATAAAACAATAAAGCTTATGAAGAAAGTGTGTTTTGTATTGGCAGTATTGTTCAGCTTTATGTTTGCTGACACTGCATCGGCACAAGTGCCGTCGATTCCACGTAGGGATCAGGTTAATCAACAACAGCAGCAGCAGGGCGTGGCATGGGGAACCCAGTACGACTGGCTTTCTACGCGCTATGCTACACAAAAGGACATTGCCGGTTACGACAAAGGTCAGATTCGTGTGCTGAAAAACTCCATCTATGCCCGTCACGGCCGTAAGTTCAAGGACAAGAGGCTGAGAGCTTACTTCAGTTCGCAGTCATGGTACAAACCCCGTTATGACGAGGTTCCTGCCAACCATTTCAACAAATTTGAGAATGCGAATATCGCCTTCCTGAAGAAATACGAATAAGTGAGTCTGATGAAGGGAAATATGCGGTGGATGCTTGCTGCTGTTCTTCTGGTATGCAGCGGAAAGGCGATGGCTTCGTACGACGGAGGCGGTGACTCGGTGGCAACGGTGAGGCCAGGACTGCCGGTGGTGCTTGACTGCACAAAGCCAGCTACGCTGAAGGCTGGTGACAAGGTGGCACTCATCTCGCCTGCGTACTTCACGCCGATGGAGAACGTGGAGAAGACGTGCGACGTGCTGCGCGGCTGGGGACTGGAGGCCGTCGTAGGACCGAATGTGGGCAAGCAGCTCTACGGACAGTATGCCGGCACGGTGGAGGAACGCCTGAGCGACATACGCTGGGCACTCAACGACCCCGACATCAAGGCCATTGTCTGCAATCGTGGCGGCTACGGCACCATTCATCTCATCAACCTCCTCTCGCTTGCAGAAATCAAGGCGCACCCCAAGTGGATGGTGGGCTTTAGCGACATCTCGACGCTGCACGGGCTGTGGAACCGTGCCGGCGTGATGAGCATTCACGGCACGATGGCCTCGTTTCTGGCCAAGGGTGGCACAGACGAGACGAGCACACTGATGCGTGACCTGCTTCTGGGTCGGATGGTGCGTTACGAAGTGCCTGCCCATCCGCAGAACATCGAGGGACGTGCCAGTGGCGTGCTGGTGGGTGGAAACCTCTGCACCATTGCGCCCAACGTGGGTACGCAGGCCGATGCTACGCTGGGGCGCGACATCATTCTCTTTGTGGAGGAGGTGGAGGAACCTATGCGTAACGTTGACCGCCAGATGCGTGTCTTGCAGCTGAACGGTGTGCTTGACCGTTGCAAGGGTGTCGTGCTGGGTGAGTTTACCGATTGCGGAACTGATATGACTTACGAGAGCGTAGAAGCCATGCTTCGCGAGATGCTGGCTCCGTATCACATCCCTGTGCTCTGCGGCTTCCCTGCTGGTCACGACGACGTGAACCTGCCGCTCATCATGGGTGCTCCTGTCACCATCGACGTGCGCCAGGACGGTGCTACGCTGCAGTATGATATACATTAAACATTATAAACATTAATCATTAAAGATGAAACAATTATTGCTAACCATGATGTGTGTTGCGATGTCGCTGACGGCATCGGCACAGTCTGCCTTGGGAGCCGGCGGCCCTAAGCCCATGTTCCTTTATTACTTCAATCCCACATCGATGCAGATGGTGTATTGGACGGAGCATAAGGAACCCGTGAAGACCGAGGACAACGCAGAGTATTTCGACGGGATGCATCGTGACTGGGCGCTCCAGAACGAGGCACGCGTGAATGCTGCCGGATATACGAAGATGCTTTTGAACAACGGCAGACTGGTGAACATCAAGTACAAGGACGAACTGTTGAAGAAACCCAACGGTGAGGAGATGTACCCGGGCGAGTTACACTCCCGTCCCTCCATCCCTTCGCCGGGACTCCGTTATGCGCTGGTCAACAAGAAGGATGCTCCGCGCCGTGAGTACGAATATGGCGAGCTGTTTGTCATTCTCCATAAGGACTATCTGAGCAAGCACCAGCAGTTGAAGGTAACCAGCATACAGGGTGAGAAGCCGCTGCCGCAGACTGTCGTGAAGCAGATGGAGCAGAAATATGGCATGAAAGCCACGCGCTCGGTGGCTGCCTGCAAAATTGGCAACCGTTACACCTTCGGCTGCATACAGTTTGAGGGCGAATATACGAATGTGCCTGAGAATGAGAAAACCGACTACAAACGAGCATTGGCTGTTGAGGTGCTCATTGACGGCAGCAAGGTGTATTCCTTGGAGGTGCTGGGCTACTTCGACAATGGTTATTGCACTTGGAATGCCGACGATGGTGGCGAGTATTCTCCTACCTATATCTGTGCAGCCTTTAGCGGTTCCAACGGTTTGGAGCTGTGCTTCGAGCATGATGCTCCTGAAAGCCGTACGGTGGGTATGATTTACCTGAAGCCTAATGATACGAAGCTCAGCAAGACCACCTATGCCGTCTATCATGCCATGATTGATGAGTATTGACAGAAAAAAACGGCATTTTGTTTTGTGTTCCGCATAAATTGCCTTATCTTTGCAGACAAAATAACTAATCAATAAAACATGAATATGAAAAAGTTTATTATCAGTTTTGCTGTTGCAGTATCGGCTGTTCTCATGCTCGTGGCATGTGGAAAAAAGGCCGGAGAGGTTGAAGGAGTGAAGATTGAGCAGCCCCAGTACAGCGTTGTGCTGCCTACCGGCTGGAGTCAGGACGTGACGGGTGAGGGTAACTACCAGTTCCTGAACCTGACGAAGACCGAGAACGGCATCACGGCGAAGCTCGCTTTGCATGTCTATAACAACGCTACCGATTCTCCTGCTACGCTGATGCAGAAGATGTGTCGCAAGCAGCATGGCTGGGAGTATCAGGCTCATCAGGAGTTTGGCGACAACAAGTGGAGCGTGGCCTATGCCTCCAACCTGTCGCAGGACTATGCTTCGCGTTATCAGATCTTTACTGCAACGAAGCAGAAGAGCATCCTGGTTATCCAGATTGAGAATACAGACCTGGCCGACGAGGGCGTGAAGAAGATACTGGAAAGTATCGAGATGAAGTGATATGAAGAGACTGCTTTTAGCACTTCATGTGCTGCTTGTCACCTCAATGGCAGCTCAGGCTCAAGGCGAGCCTGAGCGGGTGCGTCAGATACGTAAGATGTATGCCGACGCGAAGGAGCAGATAGCCCGTAACGGCAAGGAAGGAATGGCGCCGTTGGACCTGAAGATTGTGGTGAACAACGCCGAAGAGGTGAGTGAGGACTTCTCCCTTGACAACACGACCGAGCTGACGTTCTACTTTAACAAGTTCCGCATCAACTCAGAGCTTGACTACCCCGATGCGTCCAGCTGCTACTTCGTCACAGAGAACTGGACCTCCAACGGACACCTGCGCTATCGCGAGGTTTTCTTCGACCCCAATGAGGGCACGCTGCTTTTCTCCTACATGCACGGAGAGACGGATGCGGGCTTTGTGGTGGAGAGCCGTTACTACTACGACAGTGAGGAAAAACTCATCTGGCAGCAACACAAGGTGGGGGGTGAGGTAGCTACGCCCAACGCCCATGACTGGACCACTCCTGAGGGTGACAAGGAACTGGCGCAGCACTACATGGAAATCTTCGATGAGCTGATGAACTACAAGCATCAGCCTGCGGCAGAGGCAACCGTTGGCAGTCAGCGCGCAACGTCACCTCTGGCGAAGCGTCTGAGCTTTATCCGCACGAACTATGCCCAGTCCAAGGAGAAGGCTTCAGAGAACCTCAAGTCGGATACGCCGCATAACATACAGATAGTGGTTCGCGACCAGACGTGGGGACCGCCCCAGACCATTGAGACGAGTCTCTATTTCGACAAGTCGTGCTACCTCATCACAGAGCATAACCACCACAACGACATGGGCCCCGACAGCTACAGCGAATACCTGTTTGCCCCCCAGAGCACAGACCTCATCTTCAGTTATACCTGTGCGCAGGAGGAGGGGCAGAAGTTCGAGTGGCGCTACTATTATGACGAGAACGGAAAGTGCATCGAGGTGAAGTCTGACATGGAAGAGCACGACAGCGGTGCTGCTGACAAGAAGACCGCCAGAAGATATCTGGACATATTCAAAAAACTGTTGGACCTCGCTGTGTAAGCATGCAGAAGATGATTACGATATTGGGGCCGACAGCTTCGGGCAAGACGTCCGTAGCAGCACGGTTGGCAGCGGAAATCGGCGGAGAGATTATCTCGGCCGATTCCCGTCAGGTATATCGTCGTATGGACATCGGGACGGGAAAGGACCTCGCAGACTATACATTAGAGATTAAACATGAAACATTAAATATTCCCTACCACCTGATTGACATCTGTGAGCCTGGCACCAAGTACAACCTGTACCAATATCAGCAGGACTTCTACGAGGCTTATCAGCATATACAGAGTAGGGGAGCGGTGCCCATTCTTTGTGGCGGCACAGGTCTCTACATCGAGGCTGTGCTGAAGGGCTATCAGCTGTCTCCTGTGCCGCAGAATCCGGAACTGAGAGCCAGACTGGAAGGCAAGTCGCTGGATGAGCTGACGCAGATGCTGGTGGCTCTGAAACAGCAGAACGGCTCAAATATGCACAACACAACGGATGTAGATTCTGCACAACGTGCCATCCGGGCTATTGAGATTGAGGAGTACAATCTTCATACCCCGATGCCTAAACGTGAATTGCCGCCTATTGACTCGCTGATTATCGGTGTGAATATAGACCGTGAGCTGCGCCGCGAGAAGATTACCCGCCGGCTGAAAGCCCGCTTGGAGGAAGGAATGGTTGACGAGGTGCAGTCGCTGCTTAATGAGGGCATCCCTGCCGAGGACCTTATCTATTATGGTCTGGAGTACAAGTACGTGACGGAATACCTGACAGGCAAGACCACCTACGATGAGATGTTCCGAGGGTTGGAGATTGCCATCCATCAGTTTGCCAAGCGGCAGATGACCTGGTTCCGAGGCATGGAGCGGCGAGGGTTTACCATTCACTGGATTGACGCCACGCTGCCGATGGAGGAGAAAGTGGCGAAAATCCTTGAAATGACAAAATAAATTGTAGATTGTAAATTGTCAAATTGTAAATATGAGAGACGATCGTTGGGGCATACTCTACTGCCCGAAGAAAGGCATACGAGCTGACCGCAAGCGCTGGGAGAAGGTGCAGCGAGCACTTGACCTGCGCCAGGTGCAGTATGACTTTGTGCAGAGTGAATCGAGTGACAGCGTGGAGCGTCTGGTGCGCATGCTCATCAACAACGGCTATAAGACCATCGTCCTGGTGGGTGGCGATTCGGCATTGAGCGATGCCGTGAACTGCCTGATGGAGGTTAGTCCCGAGGTGCGCGAGACAATTGCCCTGGGCGTCATTCCCAATGGCGTGCTTAACGACTTTGCCCGTTATTGGGACTTCAAGGAGAGCGAGATTCAGCAGACCGTTGATTGGCTGGTAAAGCACCGTGTACGTAAGGTCGATTTGGGCTGTGTGCGTTATAAGGATGAGGCAGGCAACGATGCCAGGCGCTATTTCCTGAACTGTGTCAACATCGGTCTCATTGCCGACGTTATGAACCAGCGCCGTCAGGCCCGTTCGCTGTTGGGTTCGCGTACCTTGGCCTTCTTTGCTTCTATTGTGATGATGGCCTTTCATCGCTTCGACTACAAGATGCACCTGAAGATCAATGCCGACACCATTGACCGTAACGTGATGACCGTCTGTGTGGGTAGTGGCCCCGGCTATGGACAGACGCCTCATGCGGTGCCCTATAACGGCATGCTCGATGTCAGTGTGGTCTATCAGCCGATGAAACTGGCTCACCTTTTTGCCGGACTATGGCTACTGGTGACAGGACGCTTCCTGAACCACAAGAGTGTGCACCCCTACCGCACCCGTGAAGTGCTTCTGAACGACACGTCGCGTGCCCGTGTAGGTCTCGACGGTCGTTTGCTAGGAAAACTCGACGGCCCGTACCGCATAACGGTGGAGGAGGAAGTCATCAATTTCCTTATACCAGACTAAAAAAAGTGTTGTAAATAGTAAAAATTGCCCGATTTTGAAAAATAATCGGGCAATTATTTTGTCATCCCGCAGAAATTGATTACTTTTGGAAAGTAAAAACTATAATTGCTAATACAAATAATAACCTAAGATAGTAACTATGAGCTATTTACGATTCGAAAAAGCTGTGATGACGAACCTTGAGGAGTCCATTCGTCGTGAATTACTGCGCACCAATCGTTCAGGAGCCTACTCGTGCTCTACGATTGTGGATTGTAATACGCGTAAGTATCATGGCCTGTTGGTAGTGCCGGTTCCTGAGCTCGACGACGAGAACCACGTTCTGCTGTCTTCGCTTGACGTGACGGTGGTTCAGCACGGAGCAGAGTTCAACCTTGGCCTGCACAAATATCAAGGCAACAATTACAGTCCGAAAGGTCACAAGTACATTCGGGAGTTTGACTGTGACAAGGTGCCTACTACGCTCTATCGTGTAGGCGGTGTGTTGTTAAAGAAGGAAGTGGTCTTCCAGCACTACGAGGACCGCATCCTGATTCGTTACACGTTGGTCGATGCCCACTCGGCTACGACGCTCCGTTTCCGTCCTTTCCTCGCTTTCCGCAGCGTCCGTCAGTTCACGCACGAGAACTCGACGGCTTCGCGTGAGTACCAAGAGGTTGACAATGGTATCAAGACCTGTATGTATGCCGGTTATCCCGACCTGTACATGCAGTTCTCCAAGAAGAACGAGTTTATCTTCCATCCCGACTGGTATCGTGGTGTGGAGTATCCGAAGGAGCAGGAGCGTGGCTATGCCTCGAACGAGGACCTCTACGTACCGGGCTATTTCGAGATGCCTATCAAGAAGGGCGAAAGCATCGTCTTTGCTGGCTCAACGTCATCCAGCAAGACTTCGACGCTGAAGAAGATGTTCGACGAGGAGGTCGATGACCGCGTGCCTCGCGATAATTTTTATCACTGTCTGGTGACGGCTGCCCACCAGTTCCACTTCCGCGATCGCCGCAGTGGCACAATGGAGAAGATTGACAAGAAGGACGACCGTTATCTTCTGGCAGGCTATCCTTGGTTCAAGGCTCGTGCCCGTGACACGTTCATCTCCCTGCCGGGCCTGACGCTCGCCATTGACGAGCAGGACTACTTCGAGTTTGTCATGAAGACAGCCGAGAAGGGCCTGCGCGAGTTTATGCAGGGCAAGCCGCTCAGTGTGAAGATCTATGAGATGGAACAGCCCGACGTTCCCCTGTGGGCTGTCTGGGCCATCCAGCAGTACGTCAAGCAGGCCGGCAAGGAGCAGGGCTACAAGATGTACGGCAAGCTGGTCAATGACATTATTAAATATATAATGGGTAGCAAGCACCCCAACCTGCGTCTCGATGACAACGGCCTGCTCTATGCTAACGGGCGCGACAAGGCCATCACGTGGATGAACTCCACGGCCAACGGTCGTCCCGTCGTCCCGCGCTCAGGCTACATCGTTGAGTTCAACGCCCTGTGGTACAACGCCCTGAAGTTTGCCGCAGCCCAGAATGCCGAGTTTGGTGACAAGAAGCTGGCCGACAAGCTTGAGAAGCAGGCTGAGGTGACCAAGCAGTCGTTTGTTGATACGTTCCTCAACGAGTATGGCTATCTGCTGGACTACGTGGACGGTCCGATGATGGACTGGAGCGTACGCCCGAACATGATTTTCGCTGTGGCCTTCGACTACTCGCCGCTCAATCAGGAGCAGAAGAAGAGCGTGCTCGACGTCTGCACTCGTGAGCTGCTGACACCGAAGGGACTGCGTTCGCTGTCGCCGAAGAGCGGCGGTTACAACCCGATGTACGTCGGCCCGCAGACACAGCGCGACTATGCCTACCATCAGGGTACGGCGTGGCCTTGGCTGGGCGGCTTCTACATGGAGGCCTGCCTGAAACTCTACAAACGCACACGTCTGTCGTTCCTGGAGCGCCAGATGGTGGGCTACGAGGAAGAGATGGACTATCACGCACTGGGCACCATCAGCGAGCTGTTCGACGGCAATCCGCCGTTCCACGGCCGTGGTGCGATGGCCTTTGCCATGAACGTGGCAGAGATTCTGCGTGCGCTGAAGTTACTGGAAAAATATTCGTATCAGAAATAAGGAGGATCGACGATGAAAGTATTAATGTTTGGATGGGAGTATCCTCCTCACGTATTTGGTGGACTCGCCACAGCTAACTATGGTATTTCTCAGGGCCTGCACGCACAGGGCGACATGGACATCACGCTCTGTCTGCCCAAGCCCTTCGGCGACGAGGACCGCTCGGCCTGTCAGATTGTGGCCATGAACGCGGTGCCCATTGCTTGGCGCGACGTCAGCTATGACTACGTTCGCGACCGTGTGGGCAACATCATGGACCCTGACCTCTATTTCCGTCTGCGTGACCATTTGTATGCCGACTTTAACTACATGCACGTCAACGACCTTGGCGCTATGGAGTTTGCGGGCGGTTACCCCGGCAACCTGCACGAGGAAATCAATAACTACTCGATTATTGCAGGCGTCGTGGCTCGCACCATGCAGTTTGACATCATCCACGCCCACGACTGGCTGACCTATCCTGCCGGCATCCACGCCAAGCAGGTCAGCGGCAAGCCTCTGTGCATCCACGTGCATGCCACCGATTTCGACCGTTCGCGCGGCAAGGTGAACCCCACAGTCTATTCCATTGAGAAGAATGGTATGGACAACGCCGACTGCATCATGTGTGTCTCCGAGTTGACGCGCCAGACGGTCATCAACCAGTATCATCAGGACCCACGCAAGTGCTTTACGGTTCACAATGCCGTCTATCCGCTGCCCGAGGAGTACGACTCCATTCCGCGTCCCGACCATACGGGCAAGGACAAGGTGGTAACGTTCCTCGGACGCATCACCATGCAGAAGGGCCCCGAGTATTTCGTTGAGGCGGCCAACATGGTCATCCGCCGCACCCGCAACGTACGCTTCTGTATGGCAGGTTCGGGCGACATGATGGATGCCATGATCTATCTGGCTGCCGAGCGTGGCATTGCCGACCGCTTCCACTTCCCGGGCTTCATGCGCGGCAAGCAGGTATATGAGTGCCTGAAGGACTCTGACGTCTATGTCATGCCTTCAGTCAGCGAGCCGTTCGGCATCTCGCCCCTCGAGGCCATGCAGTGCGGCACGCCCTCCATCATCTCGAAGCAGTCAGGTTGTGCTGAGATTCTCAACAACTGTATCAAGGTTGATTACTGGGACATCCACGCCCTCGCTGATGCCATTTACAGCATCTGTGCCAACGACTCACTCTTCACCTACCTCAAGGAGGAAGGTAAGAAGGAAGTTGACCAGATTACCTGGGAGAAGGTCGGCGCCTGGATTGCTACGCTCTATAAACGTACTCTCGGGTGGGAGGCCTAGATAGACAAATAATATAATAATACAATAAATTGTAAATTGTAAATCGTAAAATTGTAAATTATGAAAACAATTTGTTTATATTTCGAAATACATCAGATTATACATCTGAAGCGTTACCGTTTCTTCGACATCGGTACCGATCATTATTACTACGATGACTACGAGAACGAGCGTAGCATCACCGACATTGCCAACCGCTCGTACATGCCGGCACTCAACACGCTGCTCGACATGATACGTGAGAACGGCCAGTCATTCAAAGTTGCCTTCTCGCTCTCGGGCACGGGCATCGAGCAGCTGGAGTATCACGCTCCGCAGGTCATCGCCAAGCTTCAGGAGCTCAACGAGACCGGTTGCGTGGAGTTCCTCGCCGAGCCTTACAGCCACGGACTCTCGTCGCTGGCCAACGAGGAGACCTTCGCCCTCGACGTGAAGAAACAGTGTGCCAAGATTGAGGAGCTCTTCGGCAAGAAACCCACCGTCTTCCGCAACTCGTCGCTCATCTACTCCGACGATATCGGCGGACAGGTGGCAGCTATGGGCTTCAAGGGCATGCTCACCGAGGGTGCCAAGCACGTGCTCGGCTGGAAGTCGCCCCACTACGTCTATAACTGCAACATGGCTCCCAACCTGAAGCTCCTGTTGCGCGACGTGGAGCTCTCTGACGACATCTCCCTGCGCTTCAACAATGCCGACTGGGAGGGCTATCCCCTCTTTGCCGATGCCTACATCGACCGCATTGCCCAGTTGCCCGACGAGGAGCAGATTATCAATATCTTCATGGAGCTCTCTGCCCTTGGCATCGCCCAGCCGCTCAGCTCCAACATCCTTGACTTCCTGCACGCGCTGCCCGCCTGTGCCAAGGAGAAGGGCATCACCTGGTCAACGCCGTCAGAGATATGTGGTAAGGTGAAGAGTGTCAGCGCCATCGACGTGCCCGACACCCTGTCGTGGGTTGACGAGGAGCGCGACTGCTCCTGTTGGCTCGGTAATGCCATGCAGCGCGAGGCCTTCCAGAAGCTCTACTCTGTGGCCGACCGTCTGCGCATCGCCAACGACCCGCGCATCAATCAGGACTGGGACTACCTGCAGGCCTCCAACAACTTCCGCTTCATGACCACCAAGCCCTCCAATGTAGGTCTTGACCGTGGCATCTACAGCGGACCGTTCGATGCCTTCACCAACTACATGAACATCCTGGGCGACTTCATCAACCGCGTCAACGCCCTCTATCCTGCGGAGATTGACAATGAGGAGCTCAACTCGCTGCTCACCACCATCCGCAACCAGGGTGACGAGATTGAGATGAAGGACAAGGAGATAACTCGCCTTAAGGCGAAACTCGAAAAGCTGGAACCGAAGGAGAAAAAAGCTCCTGCGAAAAAGCCTGCAGCAAAAAGTGCTCCTGCTAAAAAGGCGGAGTAAACAATAACTCCACATCCACAAGCGGCTTGCATCTAATGTGCAGGCCGCTTTTTCAATCAACATGCCGTGAAAAGCTTATGAGGCTGTTTTTCCTCCATAAGTTTGGTGTTTTCAAGAATAATCACTATCTTTGCCGTAAAAAACGGAACGATGATGAACCTCAAACGTGATGCATATTGGGACACGCTAAAGCTGGTGCTGATATTCCTGGTGGCATTCGGGCACTTTCTGGAGCTGAACCTCACGCCCAACAGCATGGGGCAGGCTTTGTATAACTTTATCTATGCCTTCCATATGCCGCTCTTTGTGTTTGTCTCAGGTTTTTTTTCGCACATCAGGACACGGGAGCGCTACCTCTGGCACATCTGGGAGCTGCTGGCGTATTACCTCGTGTTTCAGGCCATACACCTCGGCATTGGTTACTTTTGTTACCACACGCCCGTCACGTTGCAGTCGTTGCTCATACCCGCCTTCTCGCTGTGGTATCTGCTGAGTCTGGTCTGTTGGCGTGTGATGCTCTATTGCCTGCCTGCGAGGTGGCTGGAGGAGAAGAGGGTGCTGCTGCTCGTGCTGAGCGTGGTTATCTGTCTGCTGGCAGGCTTCCTGCCTGTCAACAAGGTGCTGTCTATACAGAAGACGTTGACCCTGCTGCCGTTCTTTGCTATGGGCTACTATGCCAGGGAGGTGGATGTGAGAAAGTGGCTGCAGAAGGTGCCTGCCGTAGTGGCGGCGGTGGTGCTTGTGGGCGTGTTCCTGCTGATGTATCTGTTGCTCAACCGCCCCGTAGAACCGCTTTACTTCAATAGCGGCTACCTCTCAGACAGTCTCGCGCATACGCTACAGCTGTTTGTGGCGCGCTGCTTCCTGCTGTTGCTGGCAACGGCGGCGGGCATCAGCGCCATGAGACTGACGCCCTCGGTGGGGGCGCTGGCATGTTACGGTCGCTACACCTTATATATATATTTGGGACACGTCTTTGTGCGCATGCTACTGATGGAAGGCATCAACCGCCAGCTGATTCCGTCGAGCCTGCTGGCGCTGTTCCTCTACGCCCTGGCAACGGTAGCGGTCATGGCTGTGTGTTTCTATTACGTTTTTCCCAGTCGGCGATGATGTCGGTGATGATGCAGGAGTCGAGCACGTGGAGACCGTCCAGGTTCAGGTGCACGTGGTCCTGCTGGTAGATGTCCTCCGTGAAGTTATGGTTCTTGGGGAGCCAGTGGTCTTGGGGGATATATAGCACGCTGTCGGAAAGTCCTGTCTCGCGGAGCATGTCTTTCAGGGCGTTGCGGAAGACGTCGATGTCGTCGTCCCATATTCCGAAGAGCAGCGAGAAGAAGCGATAGGGGTACTTGATTTTGATGGAGTGCAGATCTATCCAC
Source organism: uncultured Prevotellaceae bacterium (assembly GCA_902768105.1). Taxonomy (GTDB): domain Bacteria; phylum Bacteroidota; class Bacteroidia; order Bacteroidales; family Bacteroidaceae; genus Prevotella. The sequence goes on along the minus strand of CACXJZ010000007.1, from coordinate 42,489 downwards.
CCTGTCAGGTCGAAGTCGGGTATCTCCATGACTACGGGACGTATGCCGTTGGCCAGCAGGAGGCGCAGTATGAGGCGGTAGTTGCCGGTGTAGTATGACAACGGACGCTTCTTCCAGCAGTCGTTGATGCCTACCATGATGACGCAGTAGTCGGGATGTTCCTCCAAGAGCGGTTGCGTGCAGTAGTCGTGGTCCCACGTCACCTCCTTGGTCTGACTGGTGAACATGAAGTGATAGACGTCTTTTGTCTTGGCACCACTCTTTCCTCGGGTAACACATTTGAGGGGCTCCTCTGTCACACGATGGGCATACTTCTGAATGAGGGAGTCGCACCCCAGCGTGACGTGCCACTCTGCCCAGCTGTCGCCGATAATCACCACCCGCAGCGTGTCGTCGGCAGGACGGGGCTTGACATGGTAGTAGGGCAGCTCGTCGGCAACAGCGAACTCATGGTCATAACGCTGCCAGCCCTCCAGCGCACCGTAGCACAGCACGCCTCCTATGAGGAGCGACAACCAGAGCCACTTCAGTCTCCTCAGTTTCCTCAGTCTGACCAGACCCCTGAATATCGTGTATGCTTTCATCCCTAATCTTGCCTTTCGTTTGCAAAAGTACGAAAAAATGGTGAGTGGTGAGTAGTGAGTGGTGATTTTTTTTGTAAAAATGGTTAAGCGGCCGCAAATTCTTCACTCTTCACTCTTCACTCTTCACTTAAATTTCGTAACTTTGCCAACGAAAACCTATAAAACAATGAATAGAAAAAGTATTATCTTGGCCCTTTTCGGGCTTCTCGCTGCCCTTGGAATACAGGCGGCTGACAGGTTTGTGACCTTTACGACAGGTGATGTGCAGCTGAATGCCGGCGGCCAGGTCAGCATCTATGTTGACCAGAACGACGAGCGGGGCGTGGTGCGTGCCGCCCGCATGCTGTGTGCCGACTTCGGACGCGTCACGGGAACCGACGCGCAGCTGACGTCTCCAGCGGGGGCTTCCATTCTCGTCGGCACCCTGGGCCACTCGGCCGCTATCGACCAGATGGTGAAGGAGAAACGCATAGACCTGAAGGCATTGAAGGGCAAGCGTGAGACGTACATGATACAGTTGGTAGGCCAGCAGCTGGTCATTGCCGGCAGCGACCGCCGAGGCACCATCTTCGGCATCTATGAACTGTCGAAGCAGATGGGTGTGTCGCCCTGGTATTACTGGGCTGATGTACCTACGGAGCACCACGATAAGGTGTTCGTGAACCGAGGAACCTATACCGACGGTGAGCCTGCCGTGCGCTATCGTGGCATCTTCCTTAACGATGAGGCCCCGTGCCTGACGTCGTGGGTGAAGAACACGTTTGGCACCAACTACGGCGGCCATGAGTTCTACGAGAAAGTGTTTGAGTTGCTGCTGCGCCTGAAGGGCAACTTCCTGTGGCCGGCCATGTGGGGATGGGCATTCTATGCTGATGATCCACAGAACTCGTCTCTGGCTGACGAGATGGGCATCATCATCGGCACCAGCCATCATGAGCCGATGGCACGTAACCACCAGGAGTATGCGCGCCGCCGACAGGAGTGGGGCGCCTGGAACTACCAGACGAATCAGGCGAAGCTTGACCAGTTCTTCCGTGAGGGCATAGAGCGTGCCAAGAATACGGAGGACATCATCACCATCGGCATGCGTGGCGACGGTGACGAGGCAATGAGTGAGGATGCCGACACGAAGCTGCTGCAGAAGATAGTGGAGAACCAGCGTAAGATAATCAAGGAAGTGACGGGTAAGAACCCGAAAGACGTACCGCAGGTGTGGGCGCTCTACAAGGAGGTGCTTGACTACTACGACAAGGGCATGAAGGTGCCCGACGACGTGTTGATGCTGCTCTGCGACGACAACTGGGGCAACGTGCGCCGTGTGCCCAATGCCCAGGAACGTAAGCATTCTGGCGGTTGGGGACTCTACTACCACGTGGACTACGTGGGTGCGCCGCGAAACTCAAAGTGGCTCAACGTGACGCCTGCGCAGAACATGTGGGAGCAGCTCACGCTGGCTTATACCTACGGTATTGAACGGATGTGGATTCTGAACGTGGGCGACCTGAAGCCGATGGAGTACCCTATCACGCTCTTCATGGATATGGCGTGGAACCCGGGTTCCGTCAGCCGCGATGTCATCGCGACCCACATGCGTCCCTTCTGTGCTGAGCAGTTCGGAGAGCAGCATGCCGACGAGGCTGCCCGCCTGCTGAACCTCTGCTGCAAGTATGCCGGACGCTCAACGGCTGAGATGCTCGATGCCAAGACCTACACGCTCCGCGAGTGGCCGCAGGTGGTGGGTCAGTATCAGCAACTGGAGCGCGACGCCCTGCGTCTCTATACCGAGCTGGAGCCGAAATACTACGACGCCTACCGTCAGATCATCCTCTTCCCCATACAGGCTATGGCAAATGTCTATGAGATGTACTACGCGCAGGCCATGAACCAACAGCTCTACAAGGAGCAGAACCCCGACTGCAACCAATGGGCCGAGCGCGTGGCACAGTGCTTCAAGCGCGACTCCGTGCTCTGTGCGCAGTATAACCATGATATTGCTGGTGGCAAGTGGAATGGCATGATGACGCAGAAGCACATTGGCTACCGCATATGGAACGACAACTTCCCACGTGACACGCAGCCCGCCACATCCTTGATGGAGGGGCAGGCAGAGGGCGGCTTCGTCTTCACAGCCAAGGATGGCTATGTGGCGATGGAGGCCGAACACTTCTACCAAAAGACCGATGCTGCTGCGGCTCAGTGGACCGTGCTGCCATACGTAGGTCGTACGCTCAGCGGTGTGACGCTCATGCCCTACGACAAGCCTATTGACGGCGCCTCGCTGGAGTACCGCTTCAACACATCTTCACTCACCACTCAGCCCTCTACCCTCAAGATTTACGTCGTCGTGAAATCGACGCTCGACTATCTGAACGTAGGTGGTCTCTGCTATGAGGTGTCGCTCGACGGTGGTGAACCCGTGAAGGTCAACTTCAATCAGGAGCTGAACGAGAAACCGGAGAACATCTACAGCATCTACTATCCTACGGTGGCACGTCGTGTGATTGAGAAGGTGGTGGAAGTGCCCCTTTCACCCTCTGGGGATGTTCACGTGCTGACGTTGAAACCGCTGCACCCTGCCATCGTCTTCGAGAAAGTTGTTGTTGACCTTGGAGGTTACGAGCCCTCCTTCCTCTTTATGAATGAAAGTTCCAAAAAACAAGAAATAAAGTAAAAGATGAAAAGACTGATTCCCTTTGTGGCAATAATGTTGCTGGTTGGTGCTGTGGCATCGTGTCGCAGCAAGAAGAAACCGGAAGTTATCATAGCTACCAAGTACGAGAAACCTGCACCGCAGGGCCCCATACGTACAGATGACTATAAGGACACGAAACCCTTTGAGTGGCTTGGTGCCGACTACGTCTGCACGATTGAGCGACTGGCTGACGACTCGCTGCCTATGGTGAAGGACGAGACGGGACAGGCATTTATTGATAACCGTGTGAAGGTGACCATCAGCAGTAGCGACGGCAGCGTCTTCTTCAATCGCACGTTTACGAAGGCATCATTCAACAGCTACATTGATGATGGTTTTCGCAAGAACGGAATACTGGAAGGTTTCGTGTTTGACAAGGTGGAGGGTAACGAGGTGCGCTTTGCCTGCAGCGTCAGCCTTCCGCAAAGCGACGAATATATTCCCTTGGTTCTGGCTGTCACGCGTACAGGCAGCATCTCGATTGCCCGTGACACAAGGCTGGATGCCGAACTGGAAGACCCCGAGGAAACGGACGACTCAGGAGTTTAAAGCTTTTAAGATACCTTCGATGCTGGTGCTGGCCTCGTACATATTCTTGAGTACGAGGTTTGCCCCTTCCTGACGCAGTTGCTGGTCGGGTAGGGGACCGGTGTTGACGGCAATGGTAAAGATGCGTGCGGCAACGGCAGCACGCACACCGAGTGGTGCGTTCTCAACGACGATGGCCTGCCAGGGCTGTATCCCAAACTTTTGCAAACCTACCAGATAAGGCTCCGGATTGGGTTTCCCGTGACTGACGTCGAAACTGGTGACGATGAACTGCTTGTAGATGAACCCTTCGAACTCCTGTTCCAGATGGTCGAGCAGCGAGTGTTGTCCGCTACCCGTCACCACGCCAATCTTCAGCCCGTGATGCTTGATGGTCTGCATGAGTTGCATGATGCCGTCCATCTTCTGCGCTGGCGGACAGACCGAGAAATAGGCTGATTTCTTATGGTACATCTGTTGTGCCTCGTCGTCAGACAGCTCACGGTGCCATTGCTGGCGTGCCTTGAGCTTGATGGTCTCTACACCACGCATCCCCTCATACTCATAAGCTTCGCTCTCGTCCATCCGGATGCCATAGTCCTGCATGGCTCTGTGCCATGAACGGGCATGATTGGGCATGGAGTTGAAGAGTACACCGTCCATATCGAAAATCACGGCTTGAGGCTCGAACACCTCAAAACCGTGATTTTTTAAGTATTGCTGAATGATTTCTTCCATTTTTTATCTAGGTATTCCTAGGCTTTCCTAGGTATTCCTATGATTACTGTTCCTTGGCCAAACGTTCCTTGATGGCCTTTGAGTCAGCCTCGTAGCCAGGTTTGTCGAGTAGGGCAAACATATTCTTCTTGTATGCCTCGACACCAGGCTGGTTGAACGGATTGACACCCAGCACGTTGCCGCTGATGCCACAGCCAATCTCGAAGAAGTAGATGAGCTGTCCGATATAGTATTCGTTGAGCTCAGGAACGCTGATGCGGATGTTGGGCACGCCACCATCGACGTGAGCCAAACGTGTGCCGAGCTCAGCCATCTTGTTGACCTCATCAACACGCTTGCCTGCCAGGAAGTTCAGACCGTCCAGGTTCTCCTCATCGCTGGGGAAGAGCAGCTGGCGGTTGGGCTTCTCAATGGAGATAACGGTCTCGAAGATAGTACGCTCACCGTCCTGAATCCACTGGCCCATAGAGTGCAGGTCGGTAGTGAAATCACATGAGGCAGGGAAGATACCCTTCTTGTCCTTACCCTCAGACTCTCCGTAGAGCTGCTTCCACCACTCAGAGATGAAGTGGAGTTTCGGCTGGTAGTTGACCATAATCTCAATCTTCTTGCCGGCTCCATAGAGACCGTTACGTACGGCAGCATACTGTGCAGCGAGGTTCTCCTCGAAGGGAACGTCCTTGCCACAGGCTTTCTCCATATCAGCGGCACCCTGTACGAGAGCCTTGATGTCGAAACCGGCACAGGCAATGGGCAGCAGACCTACCGGTGTGAGCACCGAGAAGCGTCCGCCTACGTTGTCAGGAATGATGAACGACTTATAGCCTTCCTTGTCGGCACAGGTGCGGGCAGCGCCGCGCTTAGCGTCTGTAACGGCTACGATAACCTGCTTTGCCACGTCCTTACCCATCTGTGCCTCGCACTGCTTCTTCAGCAGACGGAAGGTGAGGGCTGTCTCGGTGGTGGTACCCGACTTCGAGATGTTGATGACGCCGAACTTCTTGTCTTTCAGGTATTCGGTCATCTCGCTGAGGTAGTCCTCACCGATGTTGTTGCCGGCAAAGAGAATCACGGGATTCTTCTTGTCCTGAATCAGCCAGGCAAACGAGTTGCCGAGGGCTTCGATGACGGCACGTGCACCGAGGTAACTACCGCCGATGCCAGCCACAACCACTACTTCGCACTTCTCGCGGAGCGTGTTGGCTACTGCCTGTACCTCGTCCAAGAATGCGGGAGTGATGCTGCTGGGCAGGTGCAACCAGCCTAAGAAATCATTACCGGGGCATGTGCCCTCTTCAAGGGCCTTCTGTGCCTCTTTTACCTTTGGCTCAAAAGCCTTCACAGCGCCGGCCTCGAGGAAGCAGGCAGCCTTTGTGATGTCAAGTTTGATGTTACTCATAGTTAGTCTTTATCTAAATGAATCTGTTAATAGCTTGATTTCAATCTGCGGGCTGATGCGCTCGTACAATATATTATATACAGCGTCGAGAATGGGCATGTTGACGTGCTGATGACGATTAATCTCCTTCATACACTTTGTGCCGAAGTAGCCCTCCGCAATCATTTCCATCTCAATCTGTGCCGACTTCACGCTGTAGCCCTTGCCAATCATCGTACCAAATACCCGGTTACGTGAGAAATTCGAGTAGCCCGTCACCAGGAGGTCACCCAGATAGACCGAGTCGTCCATGTTACGCTCCTGCGGATGCACGCTCTTCAGGAAGCGTGTCATCTCCTGCACGGCATTTGAGATGAGCACTGCCTGGAAGTTGTCGCCGAACTTCAGACCATTGCAGATACCTGCGGCAATGGCATAGACGTTCTTCAGCACTGACGAATACTCGATACCGATGACATCGGTTGATGTCTTGGTCTTGATGAACGAGCTGCTGAGGATATCAGCGAAAGACTGCGCCTTTTCGCGATCGGCACAACCGATGGTAAGATAGCTCAGGCGTTCAAGGGCCACCTCCTCAGCATGCGAGGGACCGCCGATGCAGGCCAGATTGTCGTAGGGCAAGTCATATACCTGATGGAAATACTCCGAGCATACGAGGTTTTCGTCAGGGACGATACCCTTGATGGCCGTCACCACGAACTTGTCGCGCAGTCGGGTCTTGAGCTTCTTTAGGTGGCTCTTCAGGTAGGGCGACGGAGTGACGAACACTAGTGTGTCGTAATCCTGCACAATGCGGTTGATGTCGCTAGAGAACGTTATCTCGTTCACGTCAAAGTGGACGCCGATGAGATAGGCGGGGTTATGTCCCAGACGCCGGAAATCCTCTATGCGGTCGTCGCGTCGCATATACCAGCCGATGTGGTGAGTCTTTCCCACCACTATCTTGGCAATGGCTGTGGCCCAGCTACCGCCACCGATAATCGCTATTCTACCGCAGTCGTACATCTTATTAATTTACAATTTAGTAAATCATTGCGCTTTCTCAATCCAGGCGGCAACCTCGTCAACGCTGGGCTTCTGCATGTCGAGCTTGTATTTCTTGACAATATCGCCAATCTTCTGCTGCAGACCCTGTGCCTTCTGTTCGCGGATGTCCTGAATGAGGTAGAAACCTGCCTTACGCAGCACGGGTACCCACTCTTCGCTGACGCCCACCTCGGCCCATTCGGCTACCGAAGACTGCGGAGCCTTCTTCTCGGGCTTCATTTGCGGGAACAGCATTACCTCGCCGATGGCGAACTTGCCTGTAAGCAGCATCACCAGTCGGTCGATACCGATACCAATACCGAAGGTAGGTGGCATACCATATTGCAGGGCGCGCAAGAAGTCGTGGTCAATAATCATCGCCTCGTCGTCACCCTTGTCGGCGAGTTTCATCTGCTCTACGAAACGCTCCTCCTGGTCGATAGGATCGTTGAGCTCGGAGTAGGCATTGGCCAGCTCCTTACCGTTGACCATCAGCTCGAAACGCTCGGTGAGTCCGGGCTTTGAACGGTGCATCTTCGTAAGCGGTGACATCTCAACGGGATAGTCGGTAATGAATGTAGGCTGGATGAAGCTGCCCTCGCAGAACTCTCCGAAGAGCTCGTCGATGAGCTTGCCCTTGCCCATGGTCTCGTCAACCTCCATGCCTTTAGACTTGCAGAACTCGCGAATCTCTTCCTCGGTCTTGCCGTCGCAGTCGAAACCTGTCTTCTCCTTGATGGCATCAAGAATGGGCAAACGGCGGAAGGGAGCACGGAAAGAGATAACCTTTCCATCAATCTCTACCTCGGGCTTGCCGTTCACGGCTGTGCATATCTCCTCCAGCATTTTCTCGGTGAAGGTCATACCCCACAGCAGGTCCTTATAGCTTACATAAAGCTCCATGCAGGTAAACTCGGGGTTGTGGGTCTTGTCCATACCCTCGTTGCGGAAGTTCTTGCCCATCTCATATACACCCTCGAATCCACCCACGATGAGGCGCTTCAGATAGAGCTCTGTGGCTATGCGCATGTACATGTCCTGATTCAGGGCATTGAAATGGGTGATGAATGGACGGGCCGAGGCGCCGCCAGCAATATTCTGTAGGATGGGCGTGTCAACCTCGGTATAGCCGGCATCATCGAGGATGCGGCGCATGGTACGGATGATGGTGGCACGTTTGAGGAATGTCTCTTTGACACCTGCGTTCACCACCAGATCGACATAGCGCTGACGGTAACGCAGCTCTGGATCGTCGAATGCATCATAGACCTTGCCGTCGGCATCGGTCTTTACTACCGGCAGTGGCTTCAGACTCTTACTGAGCAATGTCAGCTCCATCACGTGAACGCTGATTTCGCCGGTCTTTGTGCGGAACACATAGCCCTTCACACCGATGAAGTCGCCCAAGTCGAGGAGTTTTTTGAAGACAATGTTATAAAGGTCCTTATTCTCGTCGGGGCAGATGGAGTCACGCTGTACGTACACCTGGATGCGGCCCTTAGAGTCCTGTAGCTTGGCAAAGGCTGCCTTGCCCATGATGCTCTTGCTCATGATTCGTCCGGCGATGCTCACCATACGACTATTTTCCGGTGTTGCCGTCTCGCGCACATCTTTGCCTTCCTCGTCTTTTCCAATGACGGGCAGGTCCTCGAAGTTTTCAATGATATCGGTGCTCCATGCGTTTACGGGAAATTCTGCTGCGGGGTAGGGGTTGATACCCATGTTGCGCAATTCTTGCAGACTTTCGCGTCTGCCTATTTCTTGTTCACTTAATTCTAAAACGTTCATACTTTAATGTGGTATTTTCTGTAAATGTGGTTGCAAAGATACAAATAAGTGCTGAAAATACCAAATTTATTCGGATTTATTGCAAAAAAACGGGAAATCATTTGGTAGAGTGCCGAATATTTACTATATTTGCCACACTAATAAATCGGAAAGCTATGATTGAAACCTCAATGAAAGACAAGGTCTTTGGTGTGAAACTTGCTCTGGAACAAACAACTTATGCCATTGTTGATATTCGTGGTAATATATTGGCAAGGGATAGGTTCCCTACTACCGATTACGACAATGTGAACGACTTTGTATCGGTACTTTGTGAGCGTCTGGTTGAAATGATGCAAGCCAACGACGTGTTTGGCGCCATCCGCTCGGTCGGAATTAGTGCACCCAGCTCAAACTACAAGACAGGATACATTGAGAATGCTGTTAATCTACCATGGAAGGGCATCATTCCTCTGGCCGCAATGGTACGTGACCGGCTGGGACTGGCCGTAGCTTTGTCGAACAAGCCTCATGCACGTGCTTTGGGTGAGTTTGAGTTTGGGGCTGCCCATGGTTTGAAGGACTTTGCACTATTGTCCATCGGTCATGGATTGGGCAGTTTTATTTATTCTGACGGACTGCCTTATATGGGCTTTGATGGTTTCGCAGGAGAGTTCGGGCATGCATGTATCTGTACGGGTGGTCGTCTGTGTGGTTGTGGTAAGCATGGTTGCTTGGAGGCTTATGTGGCAGACAAGGGAATTCTCCAGACAGCACAAGAGGTGCTTGCCGAGAGTGATGAGCCAAGTCTGATGCGTGGCATCAACAATCTGGAGCCTAAAAATATTACGGCTTTCTGTGAGCAGGGCGACCAGTTGGCCATCGAGGTAATGCGTCGTACGGGTGTATGGCTCGGCTGGGGACTGGCTAATTATGCTTCAGTGCTTGACCCCGAGGCCTTCATCTTTACCGGTGGTATCTCTCGTGCTGGCAAATGGTTGTTGGAGCCTGCAGAGGAGACGTTTAATGATACAGTCTTCCACAACATTTCCGGTAAAGTACGCTTCGTGATGTCTTCACTTCCTGAAGACGACTGCGACATACTGGGAGCTTCAGTACTTGCCTGGGGGGTTAAGGAGTATTCATTGTTCAAATAATTTTTTACCATCATAAAAACAGGGAAAACGTTATGGATGATATAGAAATCAAAACCCGAGTGATCGGCGTAGATCTTTCGCTGGATTATACTACATGTGCTGTCATTGATATTCGGGGTACGATTATTGCAAAGGAAGCATTTGCAACACCTGACTATCCTGAAATCAGCAACTTTGTTTCAGCGCTCTACGATAAGATTGTGAGACTGGCAGAAAACAACGGCGGTCTTGAAAACATACGTTCCGTGGGTATCAGTGCACCGAGTGCAAACTTCAAGACAGGTAGCATTGAGCATGCCTCGAACCTGCCTTGGAAGGGATCTGTGCCCTTGGCCGCCATGTTACGCGACCGTCTGGGATTGGCTGTGGCCGTGGCAAATGATGCCCATGTGACTGCGTTGGGCGAACAGGCATTCGGCAGTGCCCATGGTATGAAGAACTTTATTGTCCTGACCTCTTCTGTAGGTGGCGTGGGCAGCTGCATCGTTATCAATGGAAAAGCCCATCTGGGTGCTGACGGCTTTGCCGGTGAGGTGGGGCATACCTGTATTGTGGAAGGAGGTCGTCAGTGTGGCTGCGGCAAGCGCGGTTGTTTAGAGACATATGCTTCCGTCATGGGTATTGTGCAGAATGTTCGCGACCTGATGGCTGAGAGTGATGAGCCGTCGCTCCTGCGTAACATTGACAGTTTGAATATTCAGACAGTCAAGCTCTGTTGCCAGCAGGGCGATGCTATGGCCATTGAAGCTGTGCGCCGTGCTGGATTGATACTGGGTCGTGCGTTGGCTAACTATGCCTCGGCACTGAATCCTGAAGCCATTATCCTCACGGGAGACTCGTTGCAGGTGAAGGAGTGGCTGATACCTGCCATGAGGGAATCATTAGAGGAAAATGTGTTCCACAACCTGCGCGGCAGGGTACGGGTATTGCCTTCCATCCTGAATACGGAAGACCGTACAGTCTTGGGCGCCAGTGCATTGGCTTGGGAAGTTGAGGAATATTCGCTGTTTAAGTAAGGCTTTGGCGTTAACCGTTATCGTTAATATAGAATTATTGATGGACGTAGAGAAGATAAACGAAATAATAAAAGAAAAGCCCAACCTGTCAACCGCCCTCGGAATGGAGTTTATATCCACACCCGAGGACGATGTTTGTATTGCGCGCATGAAGGTTGACGAACGTAATCGTCAGCCTTTCGGCTTCTTGAGCGGCGGCGCTTCGCTGGCATTGGCTGAGAATGTTGCTGGCGTAGGGTCTTCGTCACTCTGTCCTGGACAGGTGTGCGTAGGTATTGAGGTTAGTGGCAGCCATGTGAAGGCAGTGAACGAGGGCGACACTGTGACGGCCATGGGACGTTTGCAGCATCGGGGTAGCACGCTTCATGTGTGGAACGTCAATATCAGCAACAGCGCCGGAGAACTGATTTCCACTGTTCGTGTAACTAATTACGTCATCAATCCCAAAAAGTAATGAGTGCTTTTGCTATATACCGCTTACCTCGTGAAGACCATTATACTTTGGTGGAACAGACTATTGGGGAACCCTTGGAACTCTCTTCAATCTCTGAGCTGAACGGCAGGAGCGGCTTCGTGCTCGCTCCGTTTGCTATTTCTGCTGACCAGCCTCTGCTGCTCATTCGGGGTGACCGTGTTATTAAGGAAAAGGTAATAGTGAATAGTGAAAATCAAGCAAAAGTTCCCTCTCCCTTTGGAGAGGGCGGGGGGAGAGGTTCACTCCGAGAAGTTTACCACAAAGACTTTGCCAATTTTTATGCTCATTTGCTGTCAGGCGAATTCCGCAAGATAGTGCTGGCACGTAGTGTAACCCTCAACTCGCCACTCACTGCTCACCATTCACTCAGAGAACTCTTCTTTGATGCCTGTCAGCGTTATCCGCGTATGTTTATCTGTCTGGTTTCTACGCCGAAGAGTGGTATGTGGCTGACGGCAACGCCTGAGATACTACTCTCAAACGAGAAAGGTATGTGGCAAACAATGGCATTAGCTGGAACCATGAAACTGGAGGGCGACGACCTGCAGGGCGAGGGTGAGCATCTGCTGTGGAGCACCAAGAATATACAGGAGCAGCGTATCGTGGCTTCCTACATCACGGAGTGCCTGGAGCAGTTTGCTGACGACTTTACGGAAAAAGGTCCCTATACTGTCCGTGCCGGAAATCTAGTCCATCTGCGTAGCGACTTTACGTTCACGCTATCTGACGAACAGCATATGGGAGACGTACTGACAGCCTTGCACCCCACACCAGCCGTGTGTGGGCTCCCCAAGCGTGCCACGTTCGACTTCATCCTGCAGAACGAGCATTCTACCCGCCGTTACTACAGCGGATTCATGGGCCCACTTAGGCTTCAATGCACAATGTCCTCCACTCACCAGTCACCAGCCACCACACACCTCTACGTATCTCTGCGCTGTATGGAAGTGCTGACAAACGGTTTTAAGCTCTATGCCGGTGGTGGATTGCTGTCTGACAGTGTCGAGGAGCAGGAGTGGCAAGAGACTGAGGCCAAGATGGAAACCATGCGTAATCTCTTATATATATAATAATGTATAGCAACAAAGAAAACGTCAACATACTCACAGCCCTGCTGGTGGCTCATAATGTCCGTTACGCGGTGCTCTGTCCCGGTAGCAGGAATTCCCCCATTGTGCACAACCTTAACAAGTGTCCGGACATGACGTGCTTTCCTGTCACTGACGAACGTAGTGCGGGCTTTTATGCCCTTGGTATGAGCCAGTGTCTGCATGAGCCCGTTGTCGTCTGTGTTACCAGCGGAACGGCCTTGCTTAACCTTGCCCCTGCCGTTGCTGAGGCCTATTATCAGCATGTGCCCCTGGTGGTTGTCTCTGCCGACCGTCCACCGCAGTGGATTGACCAGCTCGATGGTCAGACGCTTCCACAACCTGATGCCCTTGGCCGCTTTGTGGGTAAGGCCGTTTCCCTGCCAGAACCGCATAACGACGAGGAACGCTGGTATTGCAATCGCTTGGTGAACGAGGTATTGCTGGAGCGTCATGCACCTGTACACATCAATGTTCCCATCAGTGAGCCGTTGTTCGGGTTTACAACGCCGTCGCTGCCTGTCGAGCGTAAGATTGAACGTGTGGAGGCAAGTATGTCGGACCTGACGTTGAACCATGTTGTGCGTATGTTCTTGCATGCCCAGCGTCCAATGCTCATCTGCGGTCAGCCCCTGAATCCAAATTTTGATGAGGCTGTTGCCCTTGTGGATGACGATGAACGCTACGTGCCAGACTTCGTGCTCTATACTGGCGGCTCTATTGTCAGCAAGCGTGTCAAGCATTTCTTGCGCAAGGCCAAAGAGATGTGGGCCGTAAACCTGACAGGCGAGGTGAACGACACCTTTATGAACCTGACGTACGTCATTCAGGGCGATGGCGAAGTGGTAGCGGATATGATACGTTTCAATTTGGAGCAGCAGCCGCACCCCTTTGTTGAGCGTTGGAACGAACTGCTGTCGCGTGTCCGTCAGCAAGTGGAAAGTGATGAGCCTGCCTATTCCTCAAGGGCTGCCGTAAAGTATTTCGAGCAAAAGTACTCACTTTTTTCGGAGAGGGCAGAGGGAGAGGTTCACTACGCCAATTCCACCTCCATCCGCCTTGCCAACGTCTATGCCCGTCATCCCATCTATTGCAATCGTGGCGTGAATGGCATAGAGGGCTCGCTCAGTACGGCAGCAGGCTTCTCATGTGTGACTGACAAAAAAGTCTTCTGCGTTATAGGTGACCTCAGCTTCTTTTATGACCAGAACGCTTTGTGGAACCAGAACTTGCGAGGTAATCTGCGTATCCTCCTGCTGAACAACGGGCGTGGTGGCATCTTTAATATGCTGCCTGGATTGGAAAACAGTCCGGCACGTGATAAGTTTGTTGCTGCAGCACACCACACCACTGCCGAGGGCATCTGTCACCAGAATGACGTCGTTTACATGAAGGCGGAAAACATGAAAGAGATGCAGCAGGGTATCGACACATTATTATGTATAGAGAGCAACCGCCCTGTGTTGCTCGAGGTATTTACTGATCTATGAAGAAGATATGTGATTTTATAGCAAGATGGATGGGATTGATGGTGCTGTTGGTAGCTGCATTGGCATTGACGGTTCCTGCATCTTTCTCGTGGATAGACACATGGACCATCAATCCTATGTTGGGTGTTATCATGTTCGGTATGGGGCTGACGCTTTCACCAAATGACTTTAAGATTGTGTTGAGCCGTCCCAAGGATATTCTCATAGGCTGTCTGGCGCAGTTCACGGTCATGCCGTTATTGGCTTGGCTACTGACGTGGGCGTTCTCGCTACCCAAGGAGTTGGCGTTGGGCGTCATTCTTGTTGGCTGCTGTCCTGGCGGTACAGCGTCTAACGTCATCACCTATTTGGCAAAAGGAGACTTAGCCCTCTCTGTAGGTATGACAGCCACCTCAACCTTGCTTGCACCTGTGCTTACACCGTTTTTGGTGTGGTTAATGGCTGGGACGATGGTTGATGTAGATACGCTGGGCATGTTGCTGAGCATTGTCTATGTAGTCATTGCTCCCATCGTCTGTGGATTGCTTTGCCAACGTTTCCTCCCTAACGTGACAAAGCGTGTTGTGCCCTACCTGCCGGCATTTTCATCCATTGTGATAGCATTGGTAGTGGGCATTGTTGTGTCACATACGGCCGACAGACTGTTGCTTGGCGGTATGTTAGTCATCGTTGTGGTTATGGCACACAACTTGCTTGGACTGTTCATCGGTTTTCTGTTGGGCCGTCTTCTACGTCTGCCCAAACCCAAATGCGTGGCTGTCAGCATCGAGGTCGGCATGCAGAACTCCGGACTTGCCTCGTCATTGGCCGTATTGCATTTCGCGGCTTATCCTCTTGCCACCATTCCCGGTGCCGTGTTCAGCGTTTGGCATAACATCAGCGGTGCTTTGGTAGCTAAATTCTATGGACGGAAGTAATCCTTAATACTTGAACGAGCTGCCGCCTACGAACTCACGCATAATGGAGGTGGGCGGTATTTCTTTGTCGCTCACGGGGATGAAGAAGCGTATGAACTTCAACAATCGGTGAGCCTCAGCGTATTCCGGACAGTTGCGTGGCACAGACGAGAGGATAATCTCTGCGTGGGTGCGCAATACGGCAAACTCAATGTTGAGAGCCGAGTTGAACATGGCGTCAGCACTCTCCTGGTGCGGGAAAATCCACTTATCTTCAGCTTCACAGACATTTTTCCACTGTGCAATGGTCTCCTGAGCGGTGTATGCCCCCTTGTTGTAGTCACGGATAATGCGGCGCAGCAGGCGGTTGTCACGCACGGGAATCCAGTTGTGATCGTCGAGTGAGATACTGGTCAGTGCTGAGATGTAGATCCTGAACTTTGCAGCATCGGGAATCTTCTTCGTGAGCAACGGGTTCAGTGCATGGATACCCTCAATGATGAGGACGCTGTCGTTCGACAGCTTCAGCTTCTTGCCGTTCCATTCACGCTTGCCGGTCACGAAGTTGTATTCGGGAATCTCGACACGCTCACCCTGCATGAGTCGCAGCAGATGATCTTCGAGCAGCGAGTATTCCACCGTTTCGATATTGTCGAAGTCATAGTCGCCATTGGGCAGCTTCGGGGTGTCAACGCGGTTCACGAAATAGTCGTCGGTCGAGAACGACAGGGGCCTGAGTCCGCAGGCCAGCAGCTGGACGCTGAGTCGCTTGCAGAACGTGGTCTTACCCGACGATGACGGTCCGGTGATGAGTACGATGCGGACAGGCTCCTTCTCGTCGTGGAAGCGGCGGTCAATCTCTTCGGCTATCTGTACAATCTTCTTCTCCTGCAAGGCTTCCGAGACCTGTATGAGCTCCGAGGCGTGGCCTTTCAGGATAGCTCTGTTCACGTCGCCGGCGTTCGACAGGCGCATGATGATGTCCCATTTCGTCTTCTCGGCAAACATGCTGTAGGTCTTCGGCATATCCACCTTTTCGGCCAGGATGGTCGGGTTGTTCCAGTCGGGTACGCGCAGCAGCATGCCGTCGTGGTACGGCTCCAGTCCCCATACGGTGAGGTAGCCGGCCGAAGGTACGAGCGGGCCGTAGTAGTAGTCGGCCGTGTCGCCCAGCATGTAGTAGTCGCTATAAATCTGTCCGCTGGTCTCCAGCAGCTTCACCTTGTCCTGGAGTCCTCGTTCGTTAAACACACGGATAGCCTCCTCGTTGGTTGCCTCGTTGCGGCGGAAGGGCATGTCGAGGTTGATAATCTCCTGCATACGCTCACGGATACGCTCCACGTCGCCGTCGGCCAGCGATTCGTTGTTTTTCTTCTTGAAGTTACAGTAGTAGCCGCGCGAAATGGTGTGCTCAATGAAGAGCTTGGAACCCGTGAAAACGTCCTGCGTAGCCTTGTACAGCACGAAACAGAGTGAACGCACATAGACACGGTGGCCGCTTCCTTCGCGGGCGTCAAGGAACTCCACGTCGCGGTTCTGGTAGAGCCGGAACTTCAGTCCTTGCGAGGTGTTGTTGACTTTTGCCGAGACCACGGGGTAGGGCAGCTTGATCTCGTCGGCAAACTCCTGATAAACGTCCAGCAGCGACGTTCCTTCAGGGAAACTCTTCGTCACGTTGTTGTTCTTGCAGCGTATCTGTAGCATAGTCGTAGGTTTTATTTCAATTATTGCAAAGGTACAACATTTTCCTGACGCGTGCAAATAAATCCCGAAAATTCGGCTGATTACTTGGCAGTTTGCTGAATATTGTGTATCTTTGTCATCAGAATCTAAAACTACATGCGCAATGGATAGTCAGAATAATCAGCTTATCAAGAAGTGATATGAAATATAGTATTTACATTATTCTATTAGGAATTCTTGTGGCTTGTAACAATCCCAAGCAACAAGGTAAATCCTTGGCAGAGGAGAGAGCCGAAACCGATACGATTTTGGCATTCCAAGGAATAAAGATTTCAGTACCGTTAGATTCTGCACTTTATGCGAAGTTGACAGAGAATGGACCAATTATCCTGTATGACAAGGATAAAAAATCATTTACTATGACAAGTTTCACCATCAATGATAATGTTGCTTATCCTGGTGAAGAAGTACATTCTCTGTGTCTAAAAGGTAACTTAGGAAAGTATTATGATTTTCTCTCGTTTATATGTTTGTATGAAGAAAGCTATGGGTGCTTCTCATATTACCAACGTCTGAAACAAAACGGCGAGAAGATGGGAACATTTCCCATTGGTAAAATCAGTCAGCGGAGCGGGGAGCCTTGGACGCGGATGGATGCTATTTCCGACTTTGTCCAGTTCGGAGATTCTGACCAGTATAAATATGACTTTGTTTGGGAATGGCGCAATCAGACAATTATCCTATCTTATAATCCCCAATATAATCCCAACAGCTCTGTAACTTATCTTGATACTGGATATGATCAACGGCAAGCAGAAAAAGAGGTACAGAAGATGTTGAAAGAAGCAAGAGAAAGAGAAATTGATGCGGCACGCAAAAGGCAGCAAATATAAGTGCCAGGGATAGACGTGAAATTGCGCTTATACGAAAAAGAAAGCCTTTTTCTTTGTTGTTTCAGATTAATTGATTATCTTTGCCGTTATCTTAAAACTTTCTATTATGACAGAACATAACAATACTATTGAAATGAAATCAATGCTTCCCGTTGGTACATTATTACAGAATGGCAAGTATCGTATAGAGCGATATCTTTCCTCTGGTGGCTTTGGTAATACATATGTTGCAACCAATGTTGAGTTTGAAGAACGGGTCGCTATTAAAGAATTCTTCATGCGTGGAATTAGTGAGCGCGATGATGATTCCATAAGTGTCAGTGTAAGTAACGAACTTAACTCAGAGCAGTTTACAGGACAAAAAGAAAAGTTCAAGAAAGAAGCACGACGACTGCGCAGGTTAAAAGAAGAACATATTGTATCCGTGCATGACTTGTTCGAAGAGAATGGAACAGCATATTATGTGATGGATTTCATAGAAGGAGAGTCGCTGTCCTCACGTTTAAAGCGTACAGGTAAACCTTTAAGTGAAACAGAGGCATTGAATATCTTGAATCAAGTACTAGATGCATTAGACACTGTTCATGCAGAAGGAATATTCCATCTTGATATTAAGCCTGCTAATATCATGATTGACAATCATGGACAGGCTATGTTGATAGATTTTGGAGCCAGCAAACAGACAAAGCAGGAAGGAGGCGCGACCACCTCAACAGGATTGTGTTACACTCCTGGCTATGCACCAATAGAACAGATGGCCCAAAATCTTAATCAGTTTGGCCCTTGGACAGACATATATGCGCTTGGAGCATCATTATATTATATGCTTACGCTTCATTCTCTACCATCACCTGCAGATCTTCTGGAAGATGCCAGCCTGCTACAGATGGAGAACTTGAGCCCTAAGATGCAGCAATTAATTCGACATATGATGACCCCTGTACGTACAAAAAGGCCTCAGAGTATAGCTGAAGTGCGTCGATTACTAGACACGAAACCGGAAAATGAGGAGACTCAGGTTATTGCTCCACCACCTATATCTCGTAATATTCCTGTGAGGGAACAAACACCAAAACCTAATCCTCAGACATATTCTAGGCAATTTAATGAGAATCAAATGGCAAAGCAATCAAGTTCTAATAAACTATGGATAATACCCATATTGTTTGTTATTGGGCTATTTCTCGCTGGAGGAGTTGCTGGAGGTTTGTTCCTGTTAAACAAAAAGACATCCATCGAAGAGCCAAATGATTTGGAAACTGCTAATAAGGAAACCGTTAGTGACAAAATAAATGAAGACGAAGTAATATCAGTTAATGGCGTAAGCTTTAAAATGGTTTGCGTACAAGGTGGGACGTTTATTATGGGAGCTACTGACGAACAAGGTTATGCTGACGAAGATGAGTATCCGACACATAATGTAACTCTAAGTTCATTTAGTATAGGTGAAACCGAAGTGACACAAGAATTGTGGCAGGCTGTTATGGGATATAATCCATCGACTTTCAAGGGAGGGCTTAGGCGCCCTGTAGAGGAGATAAGTTGGAATGATTGTCAAAGTTTTATCAATCAATTAAACTCAATGACGGGTAGGAATTTCCGTCTTCCTACTGAGGCAGAGTGGGAATATGCTGCACGAGGTGGGCAGAAAAGTAATGGCTATATGTTTGCAGGAAGTAATTATTGTGATGATGTTGCGTGGAATGTAAACAATTCCAATAAAACTACTCATGATGTGGGTTCTAAGAGTGCTAATGAACTTGGGCTTTACGATATGTCTGGTAATGTGTGGGAATGGTGTCAAGATCGGTACGGGGCATATTCTTCTTCCAGCCAAACTAACCCCGTCGGTTCTTCGTCTGGTGACAGTCGTGTATATCGAGGAGGAAGTGGTGGTTCACAAGTTACTCGCTGTCGTGTAACAAGCCGTCGTAGTAAGTCGCCAGAAAGCCATTTCGGTGATTTAGGCCTACGATTAGCTTTATAATGGGCAAAGGACAGCCGTCGTTATAAATTTTAGCTTACTGTACTTTTGTGTAAAACGGCACTTTGGTAAAGTCAAAACGGCGTTTAGCCATACAAAGGTGCCGTATTGAAGGTACGTAGGTGCCGAGTTTCAGGGAGAGAGGTGCCGTCTTTCAGGGAGATAGGTGCCGTTTCTTTAAAATTCATCGGGCGATGTAATCAATTACACCGCTCGATGTAATTAATTACACCGCCCGATGTAATTAAGTGAACCACCCGCTGCAATACTATACTTTTTTCTCCTTCTTCTCTCTTAGCTTGTACTGAAGCATGTGACCATCCCTAACTGCCTTTAACTGAGGGGATTCCCCTTCGCTGTGTTCTCTTAGCCACTTGCGTGCTGTGTTGTATTTGATGCCGCTGTGATAGGCGAAGGAGCGGATGGTGATGTAACCGTGCCTTTTCACAAATCTTGTGATAAGTGCGAGACGGTCCTTGTCCTCAGTTAGGGTTTCCTTCTTTGCCGGATCCACATATTTGCGGTAACCATGGGTAATTTGGTCATCCATCTCCTGAAGGAAGCGTTTGGAGGGAATAAAGTCAATGCCGGCGAAACTGATGTTACGCCCCTTGATCTTGTCGGGGTCAGAATAGTCGCCGTCCAGTTTCAGTTTGACGCCAAAGGTGCCCAGCGATGTCTCAATGCGGGCACCGTCCTTCATAAGAATGGTTCCTACGTTGAGTAGCACTTCGAGGGCTCGCGTCAGTTCGCCCTTTGACATGCCGCGATACTTGTTACACCATTCATCTAAATAGCGTATACTCCAGGTCATCTTCATCGCTGGTCTTACGTAGAGCAAAGGCTTACCATCCTCACCCGTCGTGGGGCGTGGGTAGAACTCTACGAGCATTCCGTCTTTCTTGCGTGGCATGGCTTTACTTGCTTATATATTACCGCTGCAAAGATAAGCTAAAAAAGCGAATAAACAAAACTTTTGGGTTGTTTTTCTATGAATATTTTTAAGGTATCAAAAAAGCGCCAACTCGGTACCTGCGCAGGTACCAAGCTATGGCGCTTTTTCTGTTTCATTCTCTCTTATTGATTATTAAATGTTAGCGTAGTGAAGGCGCGGACGATGGTAGAACCAGTGAAATTTGTACTGTATTTTTGGAGTTCAGATGAACCAGATGCACGATATGACGATATGGAGTTATCACCTAAATAGATGTAATAGTAACTAGTAGAATTATCACTATATCTGTCAAATTGGAGATTATATAAGGTATTGTTAATATCATTACAATTTTGATGTAAATAGTCTAATTCTTCTGTTGTAGGTAACCTCCAACCGTTGATTCCTTCAACAGATAAAGACGCAACAGCTGCATCTACTGTTGTTTTAATGGTTTCTTGGTCATTAGCAGTAAACACAAGGTCTTTTACTTGTGTTGCCGACATCAGCGTAACAGTCGTGGTGTTGTCGCCATTATCGACTGAACGGAGGACGTAGGTACCTTGGTAGTTGGTGCCGACAGTGGGAGCAGGACCGTCGAGAGCATCGTTGTTGTTATTGTTGCCTGGGTCATTATTGCCTGGGTCTTCGTTGCCACTATCTGTGGAGCTCGTTTCGTCGAACTCGAAGGTGATGGTACGTTCGCCAGCCCATGTCGCGCCCGTGATGGTACCCGTCAGCTCGAAGGTCGCGCCGGTGTAGGTGGCATCGATATTGATTTTATAGTTGGCAGCAAAAGCCTCCGTACAAGTATAGGAATAGCTGCGGGTGGTTTCTCCCTTGGTCATGCGGATGGTGATGGTGGCATTGCCTACCGAGGGGAGCATGTATTGCTGGGCACTGTTTTTCCATGTGGTACCGTCTGACTGTTCGGTAAGGGCAACGGTGAAAGACCCTTCGTCGCCACTGACCTCACCATTGAGCTGAACCGTCTCACGCAGAGGGGTAACGGTGATGGAGACGGCATCAACGTCGGAAGGAACCTGCTTGACTTCAATGGTTTTCAGCATGCAGACGACACGCAGCATGGCAAGGGTCAGCTGGTTAGTCTCGTTGGGGCCGATAGTAACGGTGTTGTTTGCCAGCATCAGGTCTTCGTGTGTCTTGCCTTCCTGGAGGGTGATGACTGATGTCGCCGCTGCTGCCTCTTGTGTCGGTAGGGTATAACGGGACTCTTCTGCACCGCCCACTGCATAAACGTGGTAGGTGCCTGCCTTCAGCTCATCGAACGAGAGGTTGTCATTTTCGTCTGCCAATGTCTGGACGGCGATACAGGTACTATTACTGTTGAAAAGGAATACATTGACCGGATAACTGATGGTGGCATCCTGGTCGCCTGAACGGGTGACGATGTCAATGCTGCTGTTTCCACCATAGCTTGCGGTGGGGTCGTCAATGTCGCTGACGGTCTTTGAACAGGAGGTAAGCATGACAACACAGCTTACGAGAAGCATGGTAAGTGTGACGATTCTTGAATTTTTCATAGGTCGGGATATGTGTTTTTATTAAACAGCCCGAAGCTTTATTTGCTCCGGGCTGTTGTCGGGAGTTTATTGATGTTTTATTTCTCGTCGAGTGCCTTGAGGTTCTCTGCAATCATCTCGTCGGTGACGGTATAGTTCTGCAGGTCGCCCTTGATGAACGAGTCGTAGCTGGGCATGTCGATGAGGCCGTGTCCGGAGAGGTTGAACAGGATGACTTTCTCCTCACCAGTCTCCTTGCACTTCTTAGCCTCGCGGATGGTGGCAGCGATGGCATGGCAGCTCTCTGGAGCGGGGATGATGCCCTCTGTGCGGGCAAAGAGCATACCTGCCTCGAAGGTCTCAAGCTGAGGAATGTCTACACCACGCATCAGACCATCTTTCAGCAACTGCGAAACAATCATGCCTGCACCGTGGTAGCGCAGACCACCAGCGTGGATGTTGGAGGGCTTGAAGTTGTGTCCCAGTGTGAACATGGGCAGCAGGGGCGTGTAGCCAGCTTCGTCACCGAAGTCGTAGCGGAACTGTCCGCGTGTGAGCTTCGGGCAGCTGTCGGGCTCGGCAGCGATAAACTCGGTATGGCGTTCGCCGCTCAGGTTGTGACGCATGAAGGGGAAAGCAATGCCGCCGAAATTGGAGCCTCCGCCAAAGCATGCAATCACCATATCAGGATATTCGCCTGCCATCTCCATCTGTTTCTCTGCTTCCAAACCGATAATCGTCTGGTGCAGGCCAACGTGGTTGAGCACGGAGCCCAGCGTGTATTTACAATTGGGAGTGGTAGTCGCCAGTTCGACAGCTTCACTGATGGCTGTTCCCAGCGAACCGCTGTGCGTGGGGTCTTTGGTCAGTATGTCCTTACCGGCACGGGTTGACATCGAGGGAGAGCCCTCGACGACAGCACCGAACGTACGCATGATACTGGAGCGATAGGGCTTCTGCTGCATGGTGATCTTCACCTGATAGACGGCACAGTCGAGTCCGTAGATCTTGGCGGCATACGAAAGCGCTGCCCCCCACTGTCCGGCACCAGTCTCTGTGGTGACGTTTGTAGTGCCTTCCTGCTTGGCGTAGTAGCACTGGGGCAGAGCAGAGTTTATCTTATGCGAACCTAACGGGTTGGTACTCTCGTTCTTGAAATAGATGTGGGCAGGTGTACCGAGCGCCTCTTCCAGTGCGTAGGCACGCACCAGTGGGGTCGAGCGATAGAACTTGTACTTGTCGAGCACCTCCTCGGGTATGTCAATCCAGCGGTGTTCGGTATCCAGCTCCTGCACGCAGCATTCGCGTGGGAAGATGTGTGCAAGGTCATCGACGCCCAAAGGCTGCTTCGTCGCCGGGTGGATGGGCGGCATGGGTTTGTTTGGCATGTCGGCCTGGATGTTGTACCACTGTGTTGGAATCTCACTTTCCTGTAACAGGAATTTCTTTTGTCTTGCCATGTTTTCTATGTTTTTGGGTTAGTTCTTTTCAAACTGAATGCAAAGATAATAAAAAAAAAGGAAAGAGGAGAGAGGAGAGAGGAGAATTTGCAGCCGCTTAACCTTTTTTACCTTTTCAGCTTTTTACCTTTTTATCTTTTTTTGTACCTTTGAGCCATGATAATTGTTTTAACCATTCTCATTTATTTCGTTGTGCTGTTCAGCGTAAGCCGTTGGACGGGCAGAAAGGCAACGAATGAGGTTTTCTTCCGTGCTGAAAGAAAATCACCTTGGTACATGGTGGCTTTCGGCATGGTTGGGGCCAGCATATCTGGTGTTACGTTTGTCAGCGTGCCCGGTATGGTGATGAAGATGGACATGACTTACCTGCAGACGTGCTTAGGTTTCATTTTAGGCTATTTTGTCGTGGCATTCCTGCTGTTGCCACTCTATTACAGGCTGAACCTGACATCCATCTATACTTATTTGGGACAGCGTTTCGGGCCAAGAGCCTATAAGACAGGAGCGTGGTTTTTCCTCATTTCAAAGATGTCGGGCGCTGCTGTCGCGTTTTATGTCGTATGTATGTTGCTGCAACGTTATGTGTTTGAGGAGGTGGGCGTGCCCTTCGTGTTGACGGTGGCAGGTCTGGTGGCACTTATATGGCTCTATACGCGTCGGGGAGGTATCAAGACATTGGTGTGGACTGATACCGTACAGACGTTTTGCCTCTTGGGTGCGCTTCTCCTTATTATATATAAGGTAATAGGTGAGCTGGGCATGACACCAGCAGAGGCAGCCAAAGCCGTTAACGATCATCCGTTTTCGCGTATATTTGTCTTTGATGATTGGATGAGCCGCCAGAATTTTTGGAAACAGTTCCTGAGTGGTATCTTTATTGTGATTGTGATGACGGGACTGGATCAGGATAAGATGCAGAAGAACCTGACGTGCAAGACACTTCGTGAGGCACAGAAGGATATGTGTAGCTATGGATTTGCTTTTGTGCCTGTCAATCTGTTGTTTATGGCGTTGGGTGTGTTGCTGGTTCTGCTGGCAGGCAGTCGTGGCATGACGCTCCCTGTCATGGGTGATGAGCTACTGCCGATGTTTGCCGCTACAGGCGCTTTGGGTACGATGGTGGTAGTGCTGTTTACCATCGGTATTGTCGCGGCGTCGTTCTCGAGTGCCGATTCTGCCATCACGTCGATGACAACAAGTTTTTGTATCGACATCTGCAACAAACCGAAGAACGAAAAGCTGCGTAAGCGAGTCCATCTGTTTATGAGTGTGGTGTTTATGGTATTTATACTGTTGTTCCGCTTGCTGAACTCTACAAGCATCATCGATGCAGTCTATGTGTTAGTGAGCTATACATATGGGCCGTTGTTGGGGCTGTTTGCCTTTGGACTGCTGACCAAGCGCATGCCGCGCGATCGTTTCGTGCCGTATATGGCTGTTGCCTCACCTCTGTTGTGTCTGATTATCGACAAAACATCGGCTGCTGCAGGCTATACTTTTGGCTACGAGTTGCTGATGCTCAATGGGTTGCTGATGTTTATGATGCTGCTTTTATCTTCTTCTCAAGATACTCCTTCGGCTGCATGCCAAAGCGCTTCTTGAAGACCGTTGAGAAGTATTTGGGGTCCTTGAAGCCTACTTTATAAGCCAAATCGCTTACACGGATGTCTGGCTCTTGGTCAATAATGTTGTCAATAGCTTTCATACGGATGTCGCTGATGAAGCTTGTGACATTCATACCAGTCGTTGCACGCAGTTTGTTATAGAGCGTAGAGGCACTGGCTCCCATCTCGCGGGCAAAGGCATCGCGGTCGAAATCGGGGTCGGCCAGATGGTCGTTGACACATTGTAGCGCACGTTGCAGGAACGCATTGTCAGGTGTCGGATTCTCCTTGACTTTCTGTTCTGTTTCACGGATGGTCTGACTGCTGAACTCACGCTGTATGCGCTGACGGTTCTGGATAATGTTGTCAATGCGTAGCTGTAGGTTGCTCAGACGGAATGGTTTGGTGATATAGTCGTCGGCACCTGCCAGCAATGCCTCTTGGTGATCGCTGTCCTGTATCTTGGCAGTCAATAAGATAATGGGCAGATGGTTGTAGTCTGCATCACTCTTGATGGTCCGTGTCAGTTCGTATCCATCCATCTCAGGCATCATCACGTCGGAAACAATCAGGTCAAGGTCGGTAGAATGAACGACATCTAATGCCTCACGGCCATTGCTGGCAGTATAGATGCGGTATTTTGTATGCAATAGCTGGTTCATCAGCATCAGTAACTCTACATTGTCCTCTACAACTAGAACTTTATAGGCATTTTCCTCTGCCTGACGTTCCTCAGCTAGTTCCTCATGGGTCTTTTGCTCCAGTTGTTCAAAATCGAGGATGACACTTTGCGGGATATTGATGTTGATTTTGTTCTTCTCGTCGATTTGTGAGCTGTTGAAGGCTTCCTTGTTAATGGGGATCTTTACTGTGAATGTGGTGCCCTTGCCTTCTCCGCTCTCGTAGTCAATGGTCCCGTTGTGTAGGTAAACGAGATCGCGGGTCAGTGACAGACCGATGCCTGTACCGAAGGTGTTGTAGTTGCGGTACTCTCCATCGTAGAAACGATGGAAGAGTCCTTTCTGCTTTTCCTTGGGAATACCGATACCATTATCTTTTACATGTATAATGATGTGGTCAAACTTTTTGTTGGTCTTCACATCCAGTTCCACGTGTCCCTGCTTACCTGTGTATTTGGCGGCATTTGACAGCAGATTGAAGATAATCTTGTCAAGTTTATCAGTATCAATCCAGCCCATCATGCTTTCCGGTGAACATTTGATGGTGAACTCCAGGCCTTTTTTCTGCATGAGCGGTTCTATGGTTGTCGCCGTCTCGCGGATATATTTCATGACATCACCATGGCTGACGAGCAACTTCAGTTCACCTGCCTGCGATTTGCTGGTTTCCAGTATCTGCTGCAGCAGACGCACCATGCGCTGTATGTTCAGCTGCATCATGTCGTAGTCATAGCCGTATTTTGGCTCTTCGGTTCTCAGATGCTCTACTGATGCGGAGATGATTGTAAGGGGAGTAAGCAGTTCGTGAGTGATATTCGTGTATATACGCTCCATATGCAGGCGGTTACGCATACGTTGGCTACGCAGGTATAGCCATCTTCCTAAATAGATGATGACTCCCAAAATGATGATGCCAAGTATGATCCACCAAATGTGAAGGTACATAGTTAATCTTATGAGTTGAAGTTTTTACGTCGCTAAGGTACGATTTTTTTTTCAAAAATGTCAAAAATTAGGTAGAAAAAATATGATTTTGCGTCTAAAAATGTTTGATTTAAGCCAAAATTGGTCGAAAAATCGTGAAGCGAACGTATTTTAAACCTTTTTCCTATTAAATAATTTGTATTATTGATGAAACCACCGTATCTTTGCATCAGAAAGATTTTTTTAATGGTTAAGGTTTATGGTTGATTAATTTAGTTTTTTTTAAAAGTATTGAGAAGAGAAAGGCCTCGCTGTGAAGCGAGGCCTTTTTCACTTAATGTATGTAATACTTTATTTCTCTAGTAGGAAGCGTTCTGCTTCGATGGCAGCTTGGCAGCCTGTGCCTGCTGCGGTGATGGCTTGACGATAGACGGGGTCGGCACAGTCGCCTGCAACGAAAATGCCTGGTAGTTTGGTGCGTGGCGTTCCGTCAATCTTCTTCAGGTAGCCTACTTCGTCCATGTCGAGCCACTCGCGGAATATGTTGGTATTGGGCTTGTGACCGATGGCAAGGAAGAATCCGTCAATTTGGATATCAACCAACTCCTCGTCTGCCTCTCCCTTACGCTTGACAAGATGTGCCCCCTCAACACCGTTCTCTCCATACAACCCTAACGTGTTGTGCTCGAACAGAATCTCAATGTTCTCGGCATCCTGTACGCGTTGCTGCATGACCTTTGAGGCACGCAGGAAAGGCTTGCGTACAATCATATACACTTTCTTGGCCAGTTGGCTTAAGTAAAGGGCATCCTCGCAGGCCGTATCTCCTCCACCTACAACGGCAACAGTTTTCTTGCGGTAGAAGAAACCGTCACAGGTGGCGCAGGCAGAAACGCCCTGTCCGTTGTATTTACGCTCGTCATCAAGTCCCAGATACTTTGCTGATGCACCTGTAGCAATGATGACGGTATCGGCTTCAATCTCCGTTCCGTCGTCAGCCCACACCTTGTAGGGAGCCTTGGAGAAATCAACCTTGGTGATGCTTCCGTCGCGGATGTCGGCACCGAAACGGGCTGCCTGTTCACGCAGATCCATCATCATCTGGTTGCCATCGACACCTTGTGGGTAACCAGGAAAGTTTTCCACTTCGGTGGTCTGTGTCAACTGGCCGCCGGGCTGCATGCCGCTGTACTCTATAGGACTAAGGTTTGCCCTTGAGGCATAAATGGCAGCGGTATAGCCTGCCGGCCCGCTGCCAATGATTAAGCATTTCGTTTGTTCCATTACTTCAGCAATTCTTCAATCTGCTTTTCAATGTTCTCAACTTTCTCTGTTGGTTCAAAGCGTGCCACAACCATACCTTTCTTGTTGATCAGGAACTTGGTGAAGTTCCATTTGATGTCGGCCTTCTGCTTGTAGTCCGGGTCGGCCTTGGTCAGCATGTCGTCAAGGATGTGGGCAATGGGGTGTTCCATATCCCAGCCAGCGAATCCCTTTTCTTCTTGCAGGAACTTGTAGAGTGGGTCTGCATCTTCACCGTTGACCTTGATTTTCTTGAAACGTGGGAACTCCGTTCCAAAGGTCAGCTTACAGAATTCGTGGATGGACTCATCGGTGCCGGGAGCCTGCTGTCCGAACTGGTTACAGGGGAAATCGAGGATTTCAAAGCCCTGACTGTGGTATTTCTCGTAGAGCTTTTCCAGTTCGTCGTATTGAGGCGTAAAGCCACACTTGGTTGCGGTGTTCACGATGAGCAGTACCTCGTTGGCATACTCCTTCAGTGATACGTCTTTTCCTTTTCTGTCCTTGACAGTGAAATCGTAAATTGTTCTCATTTTTGTGTTAATATTGGGTTATCTTTGCTTTTTGTCGCAAATATACGTATTATTCTTGACATCTGCAAACTTTTTTTCTTTATTTAATGATTAATTCTTTAATCTTTAGTGTTTAATCTTTAATTCAATCCCCACGCTCGTTTGACATTGTCAATGGAAAGAGCCTCCACCTGATTCTCGATATTGTCTGGCAAATTGCAGAAGAAATCAATGCCTGTCTTTTGCTCTAATTCGTCGATGTTGACCACATATTTACTGAGGTTGTCGGAAGATTTGTCTTCGTTCTTATGTTCTACCCAGAATCCCAGGGCTTTGTAGCCCGTGCTATTCTTACAGAGAACAGCCATGAAGAAATACTTTGGTACAGGAATCTTATTGATGCCGCTGCCTATATATTTGATGATGTTCCCCTCGTTGTCAATGGTTCCTCCCTTGCAGACATAAAGTGTGTCGCGGAAGTTCCCGCGGTTCCATGTACGAATCTGAATTTCCATTTTTCCCCATAGCTTTTCATTAAAATTACGATATTGTGGCTGCATGTTGGTCAGGAAAAATGTCTGATAGTTAGCCTCGTAGGCACCAAGACGGTCGGCCGACGGACATATATGCCCGTGGTCGTATCCTGAGCTCCAATAGGGATCGACAGTAAACTGGTAATTGTTAATGAGGAAAAGGTCATTGGGGTACTGGCTGTCGGGTGTCAGTGCTCCTTTAGGAGTGACTGAGTATCGCAACACATTGCCATAGCTGATGTTTGCGTACATCTGATAGCATGACCAGCGCTGAGCCATCTTTTGTATGTCCCACTCGACGGAGTAGTTTACTCCCGTCTCATAAGTGCCTTTGTCTTTTCCTTTCGGCTCGTTCAATACTCCTTTATGCACAATCACGACGTTGCCAGTGCCTTTTAACTTCGGAAATTCCAGTCGCCAGGCCTCAGGAGTAGTGACCGTACTATTTTTATTGACATTCAGCTCCTGCTTGTCGCCGGGATCGGGGGTGTTTGTAGCGTCATCATCTTTGCTACAAGCAGAAAATAACATGGCCATTATGCCGAACAGTAAAAAGGCTTTTGTCTTCATAGGATAAGTTTTTAGTTATGTTAGTAGCTGAAAAAGGGCGCTTCCGGCATATGCAACTACTGGAAAGCGCCCTTTTACTAATTCTCTAAGTTGGTTTTATCTTATTTCTTCGCAGCCTTACCGTAGCGGCTCATGAACTTATCAACGCGGCCAGCCGTGTCGACAAGCTTGCTCTTACCAGTGTAGAACGGGTGAGAGGTGTTAGAAATTTCGATTTTTACCACCGGGTAAGTTTCGCCTTCGAATTCTACAGTATCATTCGTCTTTGCAGTAGAACGCGAAAGGAACATATCGCCGTTGGACATGTCCTTGAACACGACGGGGCGATAGTTTTCTGGATGAATACCTTTTTTCATTGTTCTTTATTTGTTAATTATTTAATGTAAATTCTTGTTACGGGCTGCAAAGGTACGAAGATTTTTGCATTCTACCAAACATTTTTGAAGAATATTTTTCATATTCCGTTGTCCATTAGTCTTTAGAAGCGTCCCGGACCACCGAATCCGCCACCACCATGACCACCTCTGGGAGCACCACCGGGGCCTCCGAAACCGCCACCGCCGGGTCGTCCACCGCCAGGTCCTCCGAAGCCACTTCTGCCGCCAAAGATGTTCAGGCGATAGATCACGTGAAGCATGGCATACTGATGAATGGAATTGTACTCAGTATCACTACGCATCATTTCGTTGATGGTACGGGTGATGTTTGACTGCTGGTTCAGGATGTCATAGAACTGCAGGCTCACCGTCAGGGCATTGCCGCGCAGGAAACTCTGTGAGAGCTGTGCGTTCCAGATCAGTTCGTTGGTATTCATCGAAGCATCGCTGAATCCACGGCGGCTGTTCATGCCGATGTCTGTTGCCAGACGTGTGCCCCACGGCAGCGTCACGTTCGTAGCCAGACCATAGGAGAAGGTCCATGTGTCGAGGTTGGCATCCTCCCTGATGTTGTTGCGTGAACGGTTGTAGTTGAGTGAACCGTTGGGCTCCACCTCCAGCCAGTCGTTACGGAAGCTGATACCGAGACGTTCCATAATGCCGAAAGACTTTGTGGTACTCTTCGTGGCATCATCGTTGATGGTCGCGGTCTTTGGTGAAGAGTTCAGGTTGGCATAACCCACGCTGTTGTTGTAGCTTAGGTTAGTGAACGTATTGACGTTGAAGTAGCCTGCAGAGTCGATAGATGCGTTATAGACGAAGAATCCCTGTGTGCTCCAGTTACCGTTGATGTTTTCTGGTCTTGATATTCTACCGTCTGTATCTTTGTCGTATGTCACCTTGTTTGCGATGGCGTTCTGCGTCATGCGGAAGTTGATGTTAGCCATTATCGACTGCATGTGACTGGGGATGTAGTTGTTATACTGCAGACGGAAGTTGTTGGTGAACGAAGGCTTCAGTCCTGGGTTACCCCTTGTGATGTTCAGCGGGTCGCTGTCATCTACGATGTCGAGCAGGTCAGTAATATTAGGCTGGCTGGTCTGTCCACGATAGTTGAAGCGCAGCTGACTGACGTCGGAAATCTTCCAGCGGAAGTCTGCTGTCGGCGTGATATTAAATACGGTACGCGTAGTATCGACCGATACGCCCAAATAGCGCTGCACGTACTTTGATGACTGTGGAACCATCTGCACACCGATGTTGAAGTTATAGCTGTCGCGTACGATGCGCAGCATCACCTCTGCTGTGTGAATATAGTTCTTATACTCCGAGAAACGGCTCAGTGACGCACTCCGATAGTGGTCGAGCGGTTCGGTCAGTCGTGCCAGATAGGTATCCCATCCGCGATAGTCTGGCGTGAGGTCGCTGAAGTCATAATGGTCAAGGTCGAAGGTCTGTCGGTCGCCCTTCTGGTAGCGGTACTGGAATTCATAGCTGAACTGCAGGTACGTTCTGGGCATAAGTGGCTCACTATAGGTCAGGCGTACATTGTAGTTCCAGTTCGTGGTTGGCGTCAGACTGTAGCGGTTGGTACGCTGAATGGAGTCATTGCCGTAAATGTCCTTGAATCGGTAGAGGTTCGACAGGTTCGACTGCATCTGGTTGCCCTTGTTGTCCGAGTAGTTGGCACCGAGTACGAGGGTGATGTTACGACCCATGGAGTTGAGACGTCTGTTCAATTGCAGCGTACCGCCGAGGCTGGTTGTGGTGGTGTAGTCGATTGTTGAGTTGCGGCGGCTATTGATGAGTGCCGTCGTGTCGTTGATTGTCACGGCCAGCATACGTGCCAGACCCTCTGGGCTGAGCGGGTCGTCAACATAATTATAAGGATTCACGCTGAACGATGCAGAGGTTCCCATGCTGAGTTGGTCATTGCCGTTATAGCTGAAGTTGGGTCGGAACATGATGTTGGTCATCGAGTCGGCCTGCCATTCTATGCGCATCTGTCCGTTCCATCGGTTGCCACGCGTATAGCGCTGGCTGATGCTGTTCGAGTAGGAGCCGGAATAGAAGTTCTGCTGTGCCTGATATGAGACGGCATCACCGTCGCTGTGGTTCCAGCGTATGCTTCCGTCCCACTTGAAATCCTTGTTGGGCTCGTAGTTGATGTTCACGCCAGCCATCTTGGTAGCTGTCAGACCCTGTCGGCCCATGCCTCCACGGAAGCCACCGCCACCACCAGGGAATCCCATGTCATTGGTGTTGTTGGCATTGAGCATCACGATGGCAGTCATCTTGCTGTCGAACTTACCACCCATGATACGGCCGGAATAGCGGTGTTCCGTACCCGCTCCGAGGTCAGCGTTACCCATGAAACCACGGTTCATGCCAGGCTTCACGCCAAAGTCAAGTACCGTTTCCTCGTTGCCGTCGTCAATACCACTGATACGAGTCAGGTCGCTCTTCTCATCGTAGGCCTTGATGCGGTCCACAATGCTTGTCGGCAGGTTCTTCAAAGCGGTCTGTGTGTCACCCGTCATGAATTCCTTGCCGTCAATCTTGATTTTCTTGACCTCCTTACCGTTGATGGTAATCTTACCGTCGTCACTGATTTCTGCACCAGGCAGTTTCTTGATCAGCTCCTCAATGGTAGAGCCTTCGGGGGTGCGGAAAGCGTTGGCATTATAAATAAAGGTGTCTTTCTTCAGTGTCACTTTTGCGGCCTGTGCTGTTACCACCGTCTCGTCGAGCGTGATGGCATCGGGCTTGGCGCCTATGGTACCCATGGCCACGTCTTTATCGTTGACGCTGATGCGCTTGGTGTAGTTTTTGTAGCCTACACTGGTTATCTGTACAATAAAATTGCCGTTGGCAGTCTCTATGCCAAACTGTCCGTCTTCATCAGTCAGCACGCCTTTTACCATGGTACTGTCCGTCTTAAGCAACTTGACGGTTACGGCCATAAGAGGCTCACCTGTCTGATTGTCAACAACTTTTCCTGAAATTTTGTGTTGAGCATGAATGGTCATCGCTACAAGAGCGACAAGTGTTAATAATAAGAATCTTTTCATCACTTTTGAATTTATTTGTCTTTTTGACGTGTAGAAACTTTGAAGGTTTAAAAATATTATGTAATTTTGCAGCATAATCCAAACAAAAACAAGAAATGAGCCCACAAAAGGTTATTATATCCGAGAATCTGGCACAGTCGCTCACAAATGCGATTGCCGAGTGTCCCTATGACCGTCTCTTCGTTCTTTGTGACGAAACCACCAGCAGATTATGTTTGCCTGTAGTAACTGACTTCATTCCGGATTACAAGGAAATCGTTATCGGGGCTGGAGATACGAACAAGACGCTTGAATCGCTTGCTCACGTATGGAGCGAGTTGCAGCAGGGGGGGGCCACACGCCATTCGCTCATGATAAATCTGGGCGGCGGTATGGTGACCGACCTAGGTGGCTTTGCTGCTTCAACCTTTAAGCGAGGCATTCAGTACATTAACATCCCCACAACCCTGCTTTCCATGGTCGATGCCAGTGTCGGCGGTAAGACGGGCATCAACTTCGGTGGTCTGAAAAACGAGGTGGGCGTGTTCAACAATGCTGCCAGTGTCATTCTCGATGCGACATTTCTTCGTACAATGGATACGGAGAACTTGCTTTCTGGCTATGCTGAAATGCTGAAGCACGGACTCATTGACAACGAAGAACACTGGGCAGAGCTGCTATCCACTCACCATTCATCACTCACCACTCACCAGATAGAAAAGAGCGTTGCCGTCAAGCAGCGCATCGTTACCGAAGACCCGACGGAGAAGGGCATCCGCAAGGCGCTGAACCTGGGACATACCGCAGGTCATGCCTTTGAGTCGTTTGCCATGAGGCGTCAGCCCGTGCTACATGGCTATGCCGTAGCGTGGGGACTCATTGTAGAGCTTTATCTGAGTGTTGTGAAATGCGGATTCCCGCAAGACCGTATGCGTCAGACCGTTTCATTCATCCGTGAGCACTACGGTCAGCTGTCTATCACTTGTAAAGACTATCCGGAATTGCTGGAGCTGATGCACCACGACAAGAAGAACGAGGGCGAAACCATCAATTTCACCCTGTTAGGCGCTATTGGCGATATTCATATCAACCAGACAGTTAGCGAAGAAGATATCAAAGAAGCCCTCGATTTCTACCGCGAGGGATAGTCTGCCGCTAACCGTTCTGCTTCTGCCCGTGCAGGTTTCCCCGTTTCGGTCATCGGCAGTCGATCTACTGTAACGATGCGACGTGGCACCCAGTATTTCGGCAGCACCTGACGACAGATGTTCATCAGCTCATCGGTTTCTTCTCCTTCCACCATCAGCACTACAACCTCGCCAAACTTCTCATCTTTCGCGCGCGTAATTATATAAGGTTTAGAAAGGTGTGGACGTAGCAGTCGTTCCACCTCTTCCGTCTGAATCTTGATGCCCCCCGAGCAGATAACGTTATCCTTGCGGCCAAGAATTTTAAAGAGCCTCATCCCCGTCTTCTCTCCAAGGGGAGAGGGGGGATAGAACTCCACAATGTCGTTGGTAACTAATTTACCTTCATGGACAGCAGGCGCATCAATCACCAGGCAACCGTCTTTGTTCTGCGACAGCGTGACACCAGGCAGTGGCGTGTAATAGTCGCTGCGGCTGGGACTGTTGAGCCGTCGCATGGCGATGTGTGACAGCGTTTCCGTCATGCCGTAGGTACTCCATACGGCGTTGGGAAAGTCCTGCAACTCACGTTCCAGTGCTTCGTCGATGGCACCACCGCCGATAATCAGGTGGCGGACCTGTTTCAGCCGTTCACGTCCCTCTGCCTCGTGTAGGAGGTTCCATACCTGTAGTGGGACCATTGCACAAAAACCTACCCCCAGCCCTTCCTCAAGGGAGGGGAGTTCTGGTTTGCCGCTGGGTTCCTGCACGATGAGTTGCAGGCCGCAGGTCAGCGCGCGTACCACCATCATCTTGCCGGCGATATAGTCGAGTGACATACAGAGCAGGGCCGTGTCGCCCTCATGCAGTCCGAGGAAGTCGCACGTCATGCGTGCCGATGCCTCCATGCGTCGCTTTTCCACGAGCATGGGCTTGGGCTTTCCCGTCGAACCGCTGGTATGTACCAAGACAGTTGGGCTGTCATTGTGCCATTCGGCTAAGAATTCGTTGATATCCATAGTTTGTCGCCGCGAATCTCCAGGGGCATGGGGATGTTGTCTGTGAAGAGCTGTCCCGTGCCGAGCCCCTGGGGCATGGTGATATGGTCTCCATAGATGGAAAGGCAGAGGCGGGCAATGGCATAGAGCCCGATGTTGCTCTCCAGGGCCGAGGTAATCCACGAGCCTATTTGCATGTCGTTGGCTGTTTCCACCCATTCGCGGGTACCTGCCATACCTCCGTGGAGCGATGGCTTCAGGATGATGTATCGGGGTTTAATGATGTTCAGCATCTGTCGCTTCTGGTCGGGGTCGTTCACGCCGATCAGCTCCTCGTCGAGTGCGATGGGCAGTGGTGACTCGCGACAGAGCTCAGCCATGTATGCCCATTGTCCGGCACGTATGGGCTGTTCTATGCTGTGTATATTGTATTGTGACAGCAGTTCGAGCTTGTAGAGCGCCTCCTCGAAGGGGAAGGCACCATTGGCATCGACACGCAGCTCCACCTCATGATGTGAGAAACGGCTCCTGATGCGTTTGATGAGGTCCAGCTCATGGTCGAAGTCGATGGCACCAATCTTCAGCTTGACGCAACGGAAGCCCTGTTCCAGTTTCTCTTCCATGCGCTGTAGCATCTCGTCGTGACTGCCCATCCATACAAGGCCGTTGATGGGGATAGCACGCGCTCCTTCCTTGGGGAAGGGAAGGGGATGGATCGCTGTCTCCAGCCCGAAGAGCATGGAGGGGTAGTTGCGCAGCTTGTCATAGGGTATCTCTCCGCTACGTTCCACCTCGTCGCAGAACTGCCGTAGCACCTCCGCATAGTTTGGGATGTCGTCGCAGCTGAGCTGGGGCAAGGGTGCACACTCGCCGATGTCGACACGTTCGCCGTCAGTTACCTTGACTAGCCAGATGCGCCGCGTGGTATAGACGCCTCGGCTCGTCCCTGCCGGCTGCTTGAAGTGGAGCACACGCTCCTCTATATCAATCTTCATGGAATCTTCGGATATTGTTCGAAGTCAGGCTTGCGCTTCTCGAGGAAAGCCTTGCCGCCTTCCTGCGCCTCGTCTAGGAAATAATACAGCATCGTGGCATCACCAGCTAGCTGCTGGATGCCTGCCTGTCCGTCAAGTTCGGCATTCAGTCCGGCCTTGATCATGCGCAGGGCGATGGGCGAGCGTTCCATCATCTCCTCGGCCCAGCTGACGCACTCGTCTTCCAACTCGCTGAGTGGCACCACTTTGTTGACCAGCCCCATCTGAAGCGCCTCCTGTGCCGAATACTGCCTACAGAGGAACCATATCTCGCGGGTCTTCTTTTGTCCGATGCAGCGTGCCATATACGAACTGCCGAATCCGGCATCAAACGAACCCACTTTTGGGCCTGTCTGTCCGAAGATGGCATTCTCGCTCGCGATGGTGAGGTCGCAAACCAGGTGCAGCACGTGTCCGCCCCCGATGGCATAGCCGTTGACCATAGCGATGACGGGCTTCGGCAGGCGTCGTATCTGCATCTGCACGTCGAGCACCGAGAGACGGGGCACGCCCTCGTCGTCGATGTATCCGCCGCGCCCCTTCACGTGCATGTCACCGCCTGAGCAGAAGGCGTGCTTCACGTCTTCCAGCCGTTTCCCCTCGGGTACTTCCGACATAGCGCCCGTCAGCAGTACCACGCGGATGCGCTGCATCTCACGGCACAGCGCAAAGGCCTGACTCAGCTCCAGTGTAGTCTTGGGGGTAAAAGCGTTACGGAATTGCGGCCGATTGATGGTAATCTTCGCAATTCCGTTATACTCTTCGAAAATAATCTCTTCAAAGTCCCTGATTTTCTTCCATTCTCGTGTCATAGTCTCCTTTTTGGCCTCAAAGGTACGAATAAGAAAGCGAAATGCAAAGAAAAATCGTCTTTTTCTTTGCATTCCACTCTATATTAGCGATGTGAACCGAAGTGTCCGCCACCACCACCGTGACTTCCGCCACCATGGCTGCCACCGCCGTGGTGTCCACCACCACCGAAGCTGCCTCCACCATGGCTGCCGCCGCCTCTGGTGCCTCCGAAGCTACCGCCGCTGCGTGGACCTCCGAAGTTTCCACCGCTGTGTGTAGTGCCTCCGATGCGGCTGCCTCCACTGTGTGTAGTGCCTCCGATGTGGCTACCACCACCGTGTCTGGTGCCTCCGATGCGGCTACCGCCATCGAAGTGGTTAGTGCGTGGAGAGACTGTTCCGCCATTGTTACGAGGGCCGATGGTGCCGCCGTTGTTACGAGGGCCAATTGTTCCACCACCGTAGTGTCCGCCTCCGTTATTACGTGGGCCGATGGTGCTGCCTCCGTGGTTGCGAGGGCCTCCGAAGTTTCCTCCGCCGTAGTGTCCACCGCCATTGTTACGCGGGCCGATGGTGTTGCCGCCGTGGTGTCTGCCACCATTTATGTGGGTAGAGCCGATATGACGGCCTGGGCGATAGTCTCCACGATGCCAGCCGTCACGCATTCCGTGGTGGTGTGTACCGACAGGACGGAAGTGGTCACGACGTCCGTAGTAGTAGCCACGTCCGCCAACGCGGTGCCAGGCATGTCCGCCACGATAAGTGGCGTAGAAGTGAGGACGTCCGAAGTAGAAGTAGTCACGATGCGGATAACGGGCGTAGATGCCGAAGTGCCAGTAGCCTGCATCCCAGTAGAGCGGACGGTAGAAGTAAGAAGCGGCGATAAATGCGTTCCACTGTGCATCCAGGAGGATGTAGCTCAAGTCGAGGTTACGGCGCTCCCAGTAGGGACCATACACATCGTCAACGCTGGTGACTCCCATCAGGTAGTCGAGGTTGATCTCGTAGGCAGCTTCATATTGCTCGTCCGTCAGGTTCAGCTCGTAAGCCATCTTGTCCGTCAGGAAGAGGGCCTCGTTACGTGCCTGTTCGTAACTCATGGCGTGGGTAGAAACTGACATCGTCAGCATTGCTACCAGGGCTATCATCATCTTTTTCATAATCGTATATTTTTAATTGTTCGACATTTATTTTATTGTTTCTGGTGCAAAGTAACAGCTTTTTTCGTACCTTTGCAAAGGATTTTCCCTAAACACGTGGGGGAATTTCCCTATAGTTGCAATAATTGGTGTCTTACAGCGTTATAACAATATATGAAACGTCTATATACATTATTAATAATAGCAGCCAGTATTCCTGCCTGTGCCCAGAGTGACGACGAGGAGAAAGCCACCGAGGGGCTGGCATACAAGGTGGAGATGCAGGCGTCATTGTCGCGTGGCGACCATGAGCCGTTGTGGCTTCAGGCCAACAAGTACGGGCTCAGCTCGCTCGACAAGAGCAACGGCTACCTGCGTGCAGCCATTGAGCGTCCGCTCACGAACGATGTCGGACGAAAGTGGGGCTGGGGAGCTGGCTTGGATGTTGCCGGAGCCTACGGCTTCACCAGCAAGCTGGTTGTCCAGCAGGCCTATATAGAAGGACGCTGGCTGCGTGGCACGCTGACCATCGGTAGCAAGGAGTATCCCATGGAGTTGAAGAACCAGCAGCTCAGCTCTGGCTCCCAGACGCTGGGCATCAATGCCCGTCCGGTGCCGCAAGTGCGCCTGGCATTGTCTGAATACTGGGCATTCCCCTTTACCAACGGCTGGTTGAGCATCAAGGGCCACATTGCCTACGGCAAGACCACCGACGACAGCTGGCAGAAGGATTTTACCCTGCAGCAGAAGAGATATACCGAAGGCACGCTCTATCACAGCAAGGCCGGTTACCTGCGAATCGGCAATGACTACCGCTTCCTGCCCGTCTCGTTGGAGCTTGGTCTGGAGATGGCTGCCCAGTTCGGCGGAAAGACCTACCTGTCGCCGGGTACTGACCCGATAGAACACGAAGGTGGCCTGAAGGGTATGTGGCACGCGTTTGTTCCTGGTGGCTCTGATGCTACCGAGACGCTCTACCAGAACGCCTCCGGCAACCAGTTGGGCAGTTGGATGGCTCGTCTGAACTTCGATTATGACACCTGGTACTTAGGAATCTATGCCGACCACTATTTCGAGGACCATTCCTCCATGCTCTTCCTTGACTACGACGGTTATGGCACTGGTGCAGAGTGGGACGTAAAGAAGGACAATCGTTACCTGCTCTACAGCTTCAAGGATATCATGGTGGGCGTTGACTTCCGCCTGAAGGATAATCACTGGATCAACAACATTGTCGCAGAGTATATCTATACCAAGTATCAGAGCGGCCCCATCTATCATGACCATACCGTCCACATGTCAGACCACATCGGCGGCATTGACGATTACTATAACCATTTCTACTTCACGGGCTGGCAGCACTGGGGACAGGCCATCGGCAATCCGCTCTATACTGCGCCGCTCTATAACGAGGACGGAAGCATTAATTTCCAGAACAACCGCTTCGTGGCATGGCATTTCGGCATCGCAGGCTCTCCGAACTATAATCTGAGTTATCGCCTGCTGGCCACGTTCCAGAAGAGCCGCGGCACGTATGCCGTCCCGTATGTGGAGCCGCAGAGCACGCAGATGCTGCTGGCTGAGGCCAACTACAGTTTCTCCTACTTCTCCAAGTGGAGCGGGTGGAGCATCAAGGCCGCTGTGGGTGCCGACTTCGGCCGTACCTATGGCAAGAACCTTGGCTTCCAGCTGACAATAGCAAAGACGGGCTTTATTCACTTAAATAAAAAGAAGAAATGAAAAGACTGATATACATATTACCTTTTTACCTTTTTACCCTTTTACCCTTGTGCACGTCGTGTTCACTGGAAACATCCAACAACGGCGACCTCGACGGCATGTGGCTCATGCAGTCCGTTGACACCCTCTCCACGGGAGGAACGGCCGACGTGCGCGAAGACCTTATCCGCTGGTCGTTCCAGGTCCACATGATGCAGCTGCGCCACCCCAAGCGCGTGCTCGATTTCCATTTCCAGCACGAGGGTAACCTGCTCATCCTAAAGGATCCCGTTATTGACGACCGCATGGAGGGCGACCCCGTCGTCACCGATGTGGAGGTGCTGCGCGAGGTGGGGCTGTCCCAGCTTAAGGACACGTTCATCGTCGTCGATCTCTCTGACGAAGAGCTGTATCTTTCCAATAAAGAATATCTTTTCTACTTCCGCAAGTTCTAAAACTTCTTGCCGAAGAGCACGTAGGCAAAGGTCTTGGTGAGAATCTTCACGTCGTCCACGACGGTGTGGTGCTCCAAGTATTCCAGGTCCATGTCCAGACGCCGTATCATCTTATCCAGCGTGTAGGTATATCCGTTGTAGATGGTGGCCAGCGACGTCACGCCCGGGCGTATGGCATAGAGCCGTGTGTAGTCGGGCCTCACAGCCGTAATCTGCTCAATGAAGTATTTGCGCTCCGGACGGTAGCCCACAAACGACATGTCGCCCTTCAGCACGTTCCACAGCTGCGGCATCTCGTCCAGGTGGTGGGAGCGCAGGAACTTCCCGAACGCGGTCAGTCGCTCGTCGTTCGCCTCGGCCAGCTGCGGCACGCCGTCTTCCTCCGTGTTCACAATCATCGTGCGGAACTTATAGATGTAAAACGACTTCCCGCCCATACCGATGCGCTCCTGCTTGAAGAGTGCCGGACCGCTTGAGCTGAGCTTCTGCATCACGAAAATCAGCAGCAGCAGCGGTGACGTCACTATCATCCCCAGCAGGGCAACAACTATGTCAAACAGTCTTTTCATAGCAGTAGGGCAGGGCTCCTCGTCGGATAATGATACGGTTTATACAATAGTTCATCACAAGCCACAGCACCACGTCAATCACCAAAACATAGGTGGCGGCGCAGACGCGGTACAGCAGTTGGTTCAGGACGATGAAGGCAAGGTCCATCACCAGAATCGTAAACAGCGTCTGGCGCTGGCTCAGTCCCGTCCTCATCAGCTTGTGGTGTATGTGGTTCTTGTCCGAACGGAATATCGGCTGACGGTGGAGTATCCTCACAAGGATGACGCGCGTCGTGTCGAACACAGGCACTAGCAGCAGGGTGAATGCTAGCAGCAGGCTGTCCTTCCGGAAGGGCATCACGTTCGGGTTGTCCATAGCAAACTTCACGGTCAGGAACCCCATGATGAATCCCAGCGTCAGACTACCTGAGTCACCCATGAATATCTTACGGTTCTTCGAGGCATCCCCGAACAGATTGAAGTACAGGAAGGGTATCAGCACGCCCATCAGACCACCAATCAGCGTGGCGTACAGCCACAGACCCTCGCGTGCAAAGCAGATCAGGAAGCCCGTCAGCGCAATGAACGTGATGCAGGCCGACAGTCCGTCGATGCCGTCAATCAGGTTGATGGTGTTGCTCACGAAGACAATCACAAACACCGTCAGCGGTGCTCCTATCCAGTACGGAATGTCGTTGATGCCAAACAGCCCGTACAGGTCGTTCAGGTACAGTCCCGCCAGGGGCAGCAGGCTCGCCGCGATAATCTGCACGGCAAACTTCTGCACGGCGCCCAGACCGATGAAGTCGTCAATCATCCCCAGACCGTATATCAGCAGCAGGCTCACCATGAAGTAGAGCGACCAGATGTTCATGGTCACACGCTCATAGCCATCGCTCCCGTTCATCACGAAGAGGACGCAGAGGAAGGCCAGCAGCATGCTGGGCAGGAAGCTCAGTCCCCCCAGTCTCGGAATGGCGTTCTTATGTATCTTGCGGGTATTGGGAATGTCATACAACTTCCTGCGTTCGCAGAAGTTCATAATCATGGGAATTGATATGAATCCGCAAACGACACTGAAGAGAAAAGCGACAACAATACCGAGTATTTGTTCTATCATATATTATTCTTTATAATATATAACTCAACTGCCGCACGATTATTGCAGCAGCAACAAAATTTTTTGTCGGGATGCTTGCTTTTTCCTCCAAATGTTTGGTACATTTTGATACACCTCCCCTCCTCCCTCTACTGCGATGAAACAGCGATGAACACTGCGTTTGAGGCACGTGAGGTGTTATGCAAGCACCTCACTCAACACCTCACGTAACACCTCCCTCTTTAGGATGCCACAAGTTATGCGGATAGCATTTTGAAATAGATATTTTTGAATCGTTCGTGGTCATTTTTCATGAATCCCGGAGGGAGGTGTGAAGTGAGGTGTTGAGGGAGGTGTTCCGCCAACACCTCCCTATCTGAACCTCCTTTATTTACTGATGTTTCCGAAGAAAAGGGAGGAGGGGAGGTGCTTTTCTTTTTGACAGTCAACCTAAATCAGGAAACGTCAGGTTGATTAAAAATAGAAGGGTGCCAGTCTGCAGCCTTCAGGGTGCCGGCCATCCCCTTTCAAGGTGCCAGGTATCTATATAAAACCTGGCACCTTTCTGCCCTCAATCGCCGGGATTGTGACCATGCAATCGCCGCGATTAATGTTTATATTTTCCCAGCTTGCTCTAAAAACGCCGACTTTACATGGCATGTAGCGGCTGCTTACTCGCCATGTAAAGCAT
>CACXJZ010000006.1 GCA_902768105.1 uncultured Prevotellaceae bacterium | reverse complement strand
ATTTGGAAAATGCAAGTTTTCCTACTGTTTTTTGTGACACACGCAAGAAACACTAGGGAGGGGTGTGATGGAAGATGTATGATGGATGAAGGAAGAGGGAAGATGGAAGAGGGATGATGTTTGATGTGTGATGGCTGATGTGGCAAATCCCAGTATCGGCTCAAAAATAATTCCACGAAATGTAATTTTTAGCTCAAATTGAGCCGATAATTGAAAAAATATCCGTATCTTTGCGCCGATTAAGAACGTAAAGGTATGGATATATCAAGAGAAATACTGCAGTTTCTGCATTATCATCCGCTGTCGTCGCGCGATGAGATAGCCCGCGGAACGGCATTCGAAGGTAGCGACGCCACCATGAAACGACTGCTTGCTGCGGCTGTGGCAAAGGGCGATGTGGTGGTGGAAGGTAAGGCGCGTGCCACAAGGTATAGGCTGTCGAATCAGGCTCACCTGCTGATGCCGCTGAATCTGGATACATACTTTACGCAGGATGTGGATGAGCGTGAGGTGCAGATGTCGTTCAACTTCGACTTGATACGACAGCAGTTACCTGCTGTACGCTTGTTTTCTGACGAGGAGATGGAGCGTCTGAATGCGCTACAGGCAGAATTTCGCCAGCATGTGAACGAGATGACGGAGAATGAGTATCGCAAGGAGATGGAGCGGCTGGGCATTGACCTGAGCTGGAAATCGTCGCAGATAGAGGGCAATACCTATTCGCTACTGGAGACGGAGCGACTGCTGCGCGAAAGCAAGACAGCCGACGGCAAGACGAAAGAGGAGGCGGTGATGCTGCTGAACCATAAGGATGCGCTGCGATTCGTGCTGGACAATCCTGACTATCTGAAACAGCTGACAGTGAGGCATATAGAGGACATTCACCGGTTGCTGACGAAAGAGCTGTCGGTTGACAGGGGTATTCGCCATCGCCGTGTGGGCATCACAGGTACCAACTATCATCCGCTGGACAACGAGTTTCAGATTCGCGAGGCCATGCACGACACCTGCGACCTGATAAACAGCAAGGAGAACGTGTTTGAGAAGGCGCTGCTGACGCTGGTTCTTCTATCGTACATTCAGGCTTTTTCTGATGGCAACAAGCGTACGGCCCGCATCACCAGCAATGCCATTCTGATAGCCAACGGCTATTGTCCGCTGAGCTTCCGTTCTGTTGACTCCATCGACTATAAGAAAGCGATGCTCATTTTCTACGAGCAGAACAACCTGTATGCCTTCAAACAGATATTCATCGACCAGTTTGACTTTGCGGTGAGGGAGTATTTTTAGATGGAAGAGGGATGATGGAAGAGGGATGATGG
The DNA here is from genome assembly GCA_902768105.1 of uncultured Prevotellaceae bacterium. Classification (GTDB taxonomy): domain Bacteria; phylum Bacteroidota; class Bacteroidia; order Bacteroidales; family Bacteroidaceae; genus Prevotella. The sequence continues at coordinate 59,876 of CACXJZ010000006.1, read as the reverse complement.
AAGAGGGATGATGGAAGAGGGATGATGGAAGAGGGATGATGGAAGAGGGATGATGGAAGAGGGATGATGTATGATTGTCGGGATTACTGGACTCGAACCAGCGACCTCGCGCCCCCCAGACGTGTGCGCTACCAACTGCGCTAAATCCCGATCCTTAGGTTGCAAGGATGGTGCAAACCGAATGCAGAAAACTTGTTTTATGCTGAGGTGCAGCCCATCTTCGCAGTGCTTTTACTCGAAAAGCGCTGCAAAGGTACGATGTTTTTCTGAAATGTGCAAATTTTTCCTGCAATTTTTCATAAAAAGTTCTATAATAAATGTTATTTCTGCCATTTCATTATAGATAATGAAAAATAATTTGTAACTTTGTGGGTTATTAAGAAAGAAATCTATACAAATGAGATATACCATCAAGGCACCAGAGGTGCTGAACAGGACAATCAAATTGCCTGCTTCGAAGAGCGTATCGAACCGTGCGCTCATCATCTATGCGTTGTCGGGAGGAACGATTCTGCCCGAGAACCTGAGCGACTGTGACGACACAGAAGTGATTATCCACGCGCTGCGTGACATGCCTGACGAGATAGACATCAAGGCAGGAGGCACGGCCATGCGCTTCATGACAGCGTACCTGAGCGTGCTCGACGGCCACTGCCACACGCTGACGGGCACGGAGCGCATGAAGCACCGTCCGATAGAGCTGCTGGTGAATGCGCTGCGCTCGCTGGGTGCTGACATCAGCTACGTGGGCGAGCATGGCTACCCGCCGCTGCGCATCTGCGGCAAACGGCTGGAAGGCGGCTTGCTGGAGATTCCTGGCAACGTGAGCTCGCAGTACATCTCGGCGCTGCTGATGATTGGTCCTGCGCTGAGGAAGGGTCTGACGCTTAGGCTGACGGGCAAGATTATCTCGCGGCCGTACATTGACCTGACGCTGTCGGTGATGCACCAGTTTGGCTCGGAGGCCGAATGGTCTGACATAGATACCATCGAGGTGAAGCCAAAGCCCTACACGGAGCGTGCCTACCTGATTGAGAACGACTGGAGCGCAGCGTCGTACTGGTACGAGATGATGGCCTTGTCGCAGAACGAGGATGACGAGATAAGGCTGGAGGGTCTGACTGACGGTTCGCGCCAGGGCGACTCTTCGGTGCGCTACATCTTCAGCCTGCTGGGCGTGAGGACGACGTTCGGAACCACGCAGCGCGGCGTGCCCACCACAGTGACGCTGCGCAGGAGCGGACGTAGCGTGCCCCGACTGGAGTACGACTTCGTCAACTCGCCCGACCTGGCACAGACGTTCGTCGTGTGCTGTGCCGTGATGAACATACCGTTCCACTTCCGTGGTCTCTCGACGCTGAAAATCAAGGAGACCGACCGCATCGTGGCGCTCATCAAGGAGATGCGCAAGCTGGGCTACGTGCTGCGCGAGGGTGACGGCACGGAACTCATCTGGGACGGTGAGCGCTGTGAGCCTGACCTCGAGGCAGGCATCGACACATACGAGGACCACCGCATGGCCCTGGCCTTTGCACCAGCAGCCCTGCGCATTGACGGTCTGACGATTAACAACCCGCAGGTGGTGAGCAAGTCGTATCCGCGCTACTGGGACGACCTTGTTCAGGCAGGGTTCCAAATAAGTGAAGAGTGACTTTCGCATTGATTATCATAGGTTCCATCCTCATTCTGGGGATTATTGCCGCCCTCCTCTCATGGGGTGACAAGGATGAGCCTGTGGTAAACGGCGGAGAATGTGGCGACGACAAGGAACGGGAGACCTGTGCCTCGTGCAGCAGCCGCGGCTCGTGCAAGCTGGCAGACCTGTGCAAGACCATCCTTTGGCTACTTACTCCTTCGCTCCTTACCTCCTTGCTCCTCCTCACCAGCTGTGCCACGAAGCAGAACACGGCACGGTCACGATTCTTCCACGCCTTCCACGCGCGATACAATATCTATTACAACGGCTCGCAGGCGTTCATCGAAGGTAGCGAGGAGCAGGAAAAGGGCCATCGCGACAACTTCACGGAGATGATACCGCTCTACATGGTGGCCAACAAGCAGACACGCACCATCGGAGGAGGCAAGTTCGACCGCTCGATAGAGAAGGCCGAGAAAGCCATACGCCGACACAGCATCAAGCGTAAGCCCGAGTGGACGAAGGAACGCAGGAAGACAGCACGCGACATAGAGTGGCTGAACCGCAGGGAGTACAACCCCTTCATCTGGAAGTGCTGGCTGCTGCTGGGAAAGTCGCAGTTCCAGAAGGGAGAGTTCGAGGAGGCCGCAGCCACGTTCTCGTACATGAGCAGGCTGTTTGAGACACGACCCCACATCAACGGCATCGCCCGTGCGTGGCTGACGAAGAGCTACACCGAGCTGGGCTGGCTCTACGAGGCCGAGGACGTGATACGCAACATGAAGCGTGACTCGATGGACTACCGCGCCGTGAAAGACTGGGACTACGCCTACGCGGACTACTACATACGTGCCGGACAATATGAGGAGGCCGTACCCTACCTGCGGCAGGTCATCAAGCATGAGCGCCGCCGTACACAGCGGGCACGTGAGTGGTTCCTCCTGGGACAGCTGCAGGCACGGCTGGGGCACAAGGAAGAGGCATACCGCTGTTTCCGCAAGGTGTCACGCATGAGTCCTCCCTACGAGCTTGACTTCAATGCCCGCATAGCCTCCACCGAAGTGATGGCACAGGGACAGGCGAAGAAGATGATTGGCAGGCTGCGCAGGATGGCAGCGTCAGACAACAACAAGGACTACCTGGACCAGGTGTATTACGCCATCGGCAACATCTACCTGACGGAACGCGACACACTAAGAGCCATCGACGCCTACGAGACAGGCAACAAGAAAGCCACACGCAACGGCATCGAGAAAGGCGTGCTGCTGCTCAAGCTCGGCGACCTGTACTGGCAGCGCGAACAGTTCGGCGACGCACACCGTTGCTACAGCGAGGCCATCGGACTGCTCGACCAGGACCGTCCCGACTACGAACAGCTGTCGAAACGCTCGAAGCTGCTCGACGAACTGGTGCCACACACGGAGACCGTACACCTGCAAGACTCGCTGCAAGCGCTGGCACGCATGCCCGAGGCAGAGCGTCTGGCAGCCATCGACCGCGTGATTGAGGCGCTGAAACAGAAAGAAAAAGAGGAACGCGAGGCACGCGAGGAAGCTGAAGCAGAAGAGGCCCTACGCAACCAGGGAGGCGGCAACCTCACCCCTACCCGACCTACGACGCCCACCACGCCAGCCAACCAGCAGCAGGGCACGTGGTACTTCTATAACCCGCAAGCCGTCAGTCAGGGTAAGCAGGCATTCGAACGGCAGTGGGGCAAGCGCGAGAATGTAGATAACTGGCAGCGCGTGAACAGGACGGTGGTGAAGCTGGACGAGCCTGTGACACCCGACGGAGAAGCCCTGCCTACTGACTCCACAGCAACACCCACGGCGAACGGCGGAGGAGAGGCCACTCCCGACACGACTGCCGCCGACCCACACACACGCGAATACTACCTGGCACAGATACCCTTCACCGAGGAACAACTGGCAGCCAGCAACGAGCTGCTGAAGGATGCGCTGATGAACGGCGGCGTCATCTTCAAGGACAAGCTCGACAACCTGCACAAGTGTGAGCAGTACCTGACGCGACTCACCAACAGCTTCCCGGACTACAGCCGTAACGACGAGGCACTCTACCACCTCTTCCTGCTCTACTCAAGACAAGGAAAGACGTACGAGGCACAGCAATGTCTGGAGAAGCTGAAACGAAGCTTCCCTGAGAGCCAGTGGACAACAGTGCTCAGCGACCCCTACTTCGTGGAGAACGCGCGCTTCGGCGTACACATTGAAGACTCGCTCTATGCCGCCACGTTCGACGCCTTCCGTGCCGACCGCATACAGGAGGTGAAAGCCAACGCACGACTCTCGGCACAACGGTTCCCGCAAGGAGCCCACCGTGCGAAGTTCATCTTCATTGAGGGACTGACGCTACTCAACGACGGACAGGCCGACAGCTGTCTCGCCAGGATGAAGACGGTGGTCGAGCAGTATCCAGACAACGAGGTAAGTCCCATTGCAGGTATGATTGTGCGTGGCGTGCAGGAAGGCCGCAGACTGCATGGTGGACACTTCGACATGGTCGACGTGTGGAGCCATCGTGAGGCAGTCATGAACGACCGCGACTCAACGGCCGTCGATACGCTGAGTACGGAGCGTAACACACGCTTCAACTTCGTGCTCGCCTACCGTCCTGACTCCATCAACGGCAACCAGCTGCTCTATGAGCTGGCGCGCTATAACTTCACCAACTACCTGGTGCGAAATTTCGAGATTGAGGTGGAGCACGGCGAGGGCATCAGTCGCATGATTGTCAAGGGATTCCTGAGCTACGACGAGGTGCGGCAGTATGTGCACATGCTGTACAACGATGCGCAGATGAAGGAACGTCTGCAGGGATGCCGTCACCTCATGATCAGCGACGAGAACCTGCAGAAGCTGGGCACGGCGTTCAGCTATAACGACTACGACGAGTTCTACGAACGTGAGCTGGCTCCGCTGGACATCAGCAACCAGCAACTGCTGGGCGACCCCGAGACCATCATTGAGACGCCTGACGACTCCGACAACCCAGAGGACTCGGAAGACGCTGACGATGCTGACGACTCCGAGTATGGTAATTTTGACTTTGACGAAGATTTCTATCGATAATTGAAAATTGATAATTGATGACGAACGGACTACTACTATGGGCTGACGACGAAATGGAATTGTTGCGTCCACACCTGCTCTTCCTGGAAAAGAAGGGTTACGAAGTAATCACAGTGACCAATGGCCCCGACGCTATTGAGCAATGCCTTCAGCACACGTTTGACCTGGTGCTGCTCGACGAGATGATGCCCGGACTCTCCGGACTCGACACGCTGCAGCGCATCAAGGAGATAGCCCCCTCCGTACCCGTGGTGATGGTGACGAAGAGCGAAGAAGAGGACATCATGAATCAGGCTATTGGCCGCAAGATTGCCGACTACCTCATCAAGCCCGTGAACCCCAACCAGATACTGCTCACGCTGAAGAAGAACATCCACCGGCGCGAGCTGGTGACCGAAGAGACGCAGAGCGGCTATCAGCAGCAGTTCCAGCAGATAGCCATGCAGATTATGGACTGCCGGTCGTGGGAAGACTGGACGCAGATATACAAGAAGCTGGTACACTGGGAGCTGGAGCTCAGCGCTGCTGACTCGGCTATGACGGAGATGCTGCAGATGCAGAAGGAAGAGGCGAACCTCGGCTTTGCGAAGTTCGTGAAGAAGAACTACCTCGACTGGATAGGAACCGCAGAAAACGCTCCCCTGCTCTCTCCACAAATCTTCAAGACCACCGTTTTCCCCCGTCTGAACAACGGAGAAAAAGTCTTTCTGGTGGTGTTCGACAACTTCCGCTACGACCAGTGGAAGACGCTGGAGCCAGAGATAAGCGACCTCTTTGACATTGACGAGCAGCTCTATTGCAGCATCCTGCCTACGGCCACGCAGTATGCCCGTAACGCCATCTTCTCAGGACTCCTGCCTGACCAGATTGCACAGATGTTCCCTGACCTGTGGGTGGACGAAGACGAGGAGGAAGGCAAGAACCTCAACGAGGCACCCCTCATTCAGACACAGCTTGACCGCTATCGTCGGCACAACAGCTTCTCGTACCATAAAATCAACAGCTCGACAGAGGCAGAGCGATTCCTGCAGCAGCTGAACACCCTCGAGAAGAACGACCTGAACGTCGTCGTGTTCAACTTCATCGATATGCTCTCGCATGCCCACACGGAGTCGAAGATGGTACGCGAGCTGGCCAACAACGAATCAGCCTACCGCAGCATCACACTCTCGTGGTTCCGACACTCAGTGGTGAGTGAACTGTTCCGCCAGCTGGCACAGACGGACTATCGCGTCATCATCACCACCGACCACGGCTCCATACGCTGCACGAAACCCGTCAAGATTATCGGCGACCGCAACACCAACACCAACCTGCGCTACAAGCTCGGCAAGAACCTGTCGTACGATGCCAAGGACCTGTTTGTCATCAAGAATCCACAACAGGCACACCTACCGGCTCCGAACCTCTCGACGAGCTACGTCTTTGCTACGGGAGACGATTTCTTCGCCTACCCCAACAACTATAACTACTACGTCAGCTACTACAAGGACACCTTCCAGCACGGAGGAATCTCGCTGGAGGAGATGATGATACCGTTAGTCACAATGAAAAGCAGAAAACGATGAAGGAAATAGTCATAGAAAATATTGAAACCATACGCGATGCGGCCCGCGAGTTTGTCAGTCAGATAGGCGACCGTCGTGTCTTTGCCTTCTACGGAAAGATGGGCGCAGGAAAAACCACGTTTATCAAGGCCGTGTGCGAAGAGCTGGGGGTCGAAGATGTCATCACCTCACCCACCTTCGCCATAGTGAATGAATATGAGACGGGGAGGTTAGGAGAGGTTCCCATCTACCACTTCGACTTCTATCGCATCAAACGCATTGAGGAAGTCTATGACATGGGCTACGAGGAATATTTCTACTCAGGCTCGCTGTGCTTCATCGAGTGGCCTGAGCTGATAGAAGACATCCTGCCCGAGGATGCCGTACGTGTCAGCATCACCGAGCAGGATGACGGTAGAAGGATTGTAGCTCTTACAGCAGAGCCTTGAACTTCTCGTCGAGGGTTGCCTTGCTGACAGCACCTACGACTTTGTCAATCACCTCGCCGTCCTTGAAGAAAAGGATGGAGGGGATGTTACGGATGCCGAATTCGGCTGTGAGGTCTTCGTTTTCCTCAACATCACACTTACCCACAACAATCTTGCCGTCGTACTCCTTGGCAAGCTCGCTGATGATGGGGCCAATCATGCGGCAGGGTCCGCACCATGTTGCCCAGAAATCCACTACAAACGGGAGCTGACCATTTTTCAGGCTCTCGAAATTCTCACTGGTGATCTGTACTTCCATAATCTTTAATTTTAAATGTTGAATATTTAATGTTTAATGTATAATGTTTAATTGATGTGATACTCCATTCCCTCGGTCTGGTCAATGAACTGAAGCAGGGAGGGGCGTACGTCAATCTTACCGCGATGGCACTCCAATAGCACGTTATGCTGTTTACGGGCATCGTGCAGCTGGAAGAAGAGCGACGTATTACCAGGACAGTCATCAATCACGCCACTGAGCTCGCTGACGATTTGGTCGTTAAGCAGATCGGTGGTCATCGTGATGGTAATGTGGTCAATGGCATTCTCTTTCACCGTCTGCAGATATTCAATCTTCTGAACGCGGAAATCGAGCTGTGTGCTGTCCTTCCATCGTTGTACGAGCTTGCCGGAGATGAAGAGCGGAGCATCGTTGGTGAACCAGCTGTTCCACTTGGGCCACTCCTCGCCGAAGAATGCCAGCTCGCCCGAGCCGTTGAAGTCCTCGATGGTAACGATGCCATACGGTTTGTTGTTCCTGGAGACACCAGTCCTGACGTTTGTCACAATGCCTCCCACAACAATCTCCTCACGGTCAGTCAGTTTCTTGACCTCTGTCAGTTCGCTACATTGCGTATTACAGAGGTGGTCAAGTACAATACGGAAATTGTCGAGCGGATGAGCAGAAAGATAGATGCCTACCAGTTCGCGCTCCTTGTTGAGACGCTCAATGTCACTCCACGGCTCACCCTTCGGAATGACCGGCGTAGCAATCTCCACAGCGTTGTCGTCGGCAAAGAGCGAGTTACGCATCTGCTGCTGCTCCAACTGGTAATTCTGTCCGTAGCGCATCAACGTGTCGAGGAACGTTTCTCCCTTGGAATTCTTCACAAAGAGGTCCTCACGACGGATGCCGAAGCTGTCGAAGCCTCCGCTAAGCGCCAGGCTTTCCAGCGCCTTACGGTTCACGCTGCTGAGGTTGACACGCTCAATGAAGTTGAAGATGCTCTTGTAGGGGCCGTTCTTCTCACGTTCGTTAATGATGGCTTCTGCAACAGCATCGCCCATGCCCTTGATGGCTGCCAGACCGAAACGTATCTCACCATGCTGGTTCACACCAAACTTCTCGTACGACTCGTTGACATCAGGGCCCAACGTCCTAATGTTCATCGCCTTACACTCGTCCATGAGTTTCGTGATTTCCGTAATCTGGTCACGACGGCGACTCATGATGGCAGCCATGAACTCGGCAGGATAGTTGGCCTTGAGATAAGCCGTCTGATAAGCCACCCATGAGTAGCAGGCAGCATGCGACTTGTTGAACGCATAGGATGCAAACGCCTCCCAGTCAGCCCAGATCTTCTCGAGCACCTTGGGGTCGTGACCGTTCTTCATGCCGCCCTCAATGAACTTCGGCTTCATGGCATCAACAATGTCCTTCTTCTTCTTACCCATCGCCTTACGCAGGGCATCACTCTCACCACGGGTGAAGTCAGCCAGCAGACGCGAGAGCAGCATCACCTGCTCCTGATAGACGGTAATGCCATAGGTATCCTTCAGGTACTTCTCCATGACGGGGATGTCGTACGTGATGGGCTCCTCGCCGTGCTTACGCTTGATGAACTGGGGGATATATCCCATAGGACCGGGGCGGTAGAGGGCGTTCATGGCGATGAGGTCTTCAAACACGGTGGGCTTCAGCTCACGCAGGTATTTCTGCATGCCTGACGACTCAAACTGGAACGTGCCGACGGTACGTCCCTGCTGGTAGAGTTCGTAGGTCTTCGGGTCGTCAATGGGTATCTGGTCGAGGTCAACGTCAATGCCCCTGGTACGCTTGATGTTCAGACAGGCCTCCTTCATCTCGGAGAGTGTCTTAAGACCCAGGAAGTCCATCTTGATGAGACCCGTCGATTCAATGACGTGACCGTCATACTGCGTGCAGTTGGTCTTGGTATCCTTGAAGTCGGGGTCGTCAGCCGTCGATACGGGCACATGGTCGCTGATGGGGTCGCGACAGATGATGAAACCGCAGGCGTGGATGCCTGTTCCGCGCACGGTGCCTTCCAGCATACGTGCATATTTGATGGTGTTGCGCAGGGCGGGGTCAGGACTGGCCTCAGCTTCGCGCAGCTCTTTCACATACTTGATGGCATTGGGCAGGTTCATCTTCGTGGCCTTGCCGTCAGGACCGTCAGGCAGACGGTCGGGGATGGCCTTACACAGCGCATTCGACTGCGATATGGTCACCTTCTCCACACGCGCCACATCCTTGATGCTGTTCTTCGTAGCCATCGTTGCGTAGGTGATGATATGCGCACAGTTCTCATGTCCATACTTGTCCTCCACCCACTTCAGCACCTTGCCTCGGCCGTCGTCGTCGAAGTCGGTATCAATATCAGGCAACGAGATACGGTCAGGGTTGAGGAAACGCTCAAACAGCAGATCGTACTTCAGCGGGTCAATCTTGGTGATGCCCAGACAATAGGCAACAACAGAGCCTGCCGCAGAACCACGTCCAGGACCTACCATCACGCCCAGCTCGTCGCGGGCGGAATTGATGAAGTCCTGCACGATGAGGAAGTAACCCGGGAAACCCATCGTCTTCATGATATGAAGCTCGAACCTCACACGCTCCTCAACTTCGGGGGGAAGACTGGAGTCTTCAGAATTGCCGTAAATCCGATGGGCTCCTTCATACGCCAGCTTCGCCAGATAGTCGGCCTCGAACTTGATACGATAGAGCTTGTCATAGCCGCCAAGCTTCTTGATTTTCTTCTCACCTTCCTCAGGTGACAGCTGGTTCTCTCCATTCTCATCGCTGGTAAACTCCTTATAGAGGTCTTCCTTGGTGAACTTCTGTCGCCACAGCTCTTCCGTTCCGAAGCTTTCAGGAATGGGGAAGAAAGGCATGATAGGGTCGTGGTCAAGGCTGTATATCTCGACCTTGTCGAGTATCTCGAGCGTATTTGTCAGCGCTTCAGGCACATCCTGGAACACCTCATTCATTTCCTCACGCGTCTTAAACCACTCCTGCTTCGAATAGAGCATACGTGTGGGGTCATCCAAGTCCTTAGACGTAGCCAGACAGAGCAGATGGTCGTGGGCTTCGGCATTTTCCTGGTCAACGAAGTGTACATCGTTGGTACAGATGAGCTTGATGCCATATTCACGGGCCAGCTCAATGAGCACCTTATTGGCCTGCTGCTGCATGGGGAAGGTCTCACGATTGGCACGGATGGTGGGGTCTTTCACCTCATGGCGCTGCAACTCCAGATAATAATCATCGCCAAACACGCGCTTGTGCCACTCAATAGACTTGCGTGCCCCCTCGATGTCACCGTTCAGTATCTTCTTGGGAACCTCGCCGGCGATACAGGCCGAGCAGACAATCAGTCCTTCGTGATAACGTTCCAGATCCTCGTGGTCAGTACGTGGACGCATATAGAAACCCTTTGTCCAAGAGTCGCTGACCAGCTTGATGAGGTTCCTGTAACCACGTTCGTTCTTGGCCAGCACAATGAGGTGATAGCCGCCCATGTCGCTCTTGTCCGTCTTTTTCAGCTTCGAACCATTGCGTGCAACATACATCTCACAGCCAAAGATTGGCTTGAAAGGAGGCAAGCCTTCCTTCTTGCGTGATTTGTTCACCCCCATGCAGTAGTCATGAAATTCCTTGATGCCAAACATGTCGCCATGATCAGTAACGGCCATGCCTTTCATGCCGTTGCTTATGGCTTTGTCAACCAACCGCTTGATGCTTGCCTGGCCATCAAGAATGGAGTAGTATGTATGAACGTGAAGATGTATAAAGTCTTGCATGAGTATGTTTTTTTATCATTATGAGGCTCAAAGTTACGCCAAAAAACTGAGATAACCAAAAAAATTCATAATTATTAATTCATAATTCATAATTATTATGTACCTTTGCAAGTGAAAACCTAAGTGAGTGGTTCGATCATCATGGGAGAGAAGATTAAGAAACTGAAGAAAATAAAAAAAATAAGAATACACAGGGAGGGCACAAATACGCTATTTGGCTCATTGCTTTTAATTGCTGCTGTTGCTGCTGTCCTGTGGTATTGCTTTGACACGAAGATTCCCTTCTGGGCTTTCCTTGTTGTCGTTAGTCCCGTTTGGTTTGTGGTGCTGAACTTCTACCGTTGCCCCATCCGTTATTTCAATGGTGACACGGAGAAGATTGTTGTAGCACCGGCAGACGGCAAGGTCGTTGTCATTGAAGAAGTCGATGAGCATGAGTATTTTCATGACCGCCGGCTGATGATCAGTATCTTTATGAGTCCCTTTAATGTTCATGCCAACTGGTTTCCTGTTGACGGCAAAGTGCTCTTCGTAAAGCATAAGAACGGAAACTACCACAAGGCGTGGCTGCCAAAGGCCAGTGAGGAGAACGAACATGCGGACATTATGATTGAGACACCTGAAGGCCATCAGGTGCTCTGCCGTCAGATAGCCGGTGCCATTGCACGTCGTATCGTGACCTACGCCAAGGACAATGAAGAATGCTACATCGACGAACACCTGGGCTTCATCAAGCTCGGTTCGCGCGTCGATGTCTATCTGCCTATAGACTCGGAAGTGTGTGTGAAGATGGACCAGCCAACCACCGGCGACCAAACGATGATTGCGAAACTGAAATAATGAAGAAGCATATCCCCAACACGATAACCTGCTGCAACCTCATCTCGGGCTGCATCGCAACGTATTTCGCCTTCCAGAACGAGTTTCAGTTGGCGTTGCTTTTTATCGTGATAGGTGCTGTGTTCGACTTCTTCGACGGGATGGTTGCCCGCTTGCTTCATGTGTCGTCCCCCATTGGTAAGGAACTTGATTCGCTGGCTGATGATATTACCTTCGGTTTTGCGCCGTCGGCAATCGTGTTCAGCTACCTCTGCACGTTCCACATCCACCTGCCGTACGTGCCATTTATAGCATTTGTGATGGCAGCTTTCTCGGCATTGCGTCTGGCAAAATTCAATCTGGACGAACGTCAGGCATTAGGATTTATCGGCTTGCCGACACCTGCCAACGCCCTATTTTGGGGAGCACTCATCGTAGGTTGTGCCCCTTGGCTCAATACCGTTCCCTACATGGCATATATCATCATTGTCATGGTATTGTTCAGTTGCTACCTGCTCGTTTCCGAGATTCCCATGTTTGCCCTGAAGTTCAAGCACTGGGGATGGAAGGACAACAAAATCAAATATTTATTTCTACTGACCTCTATAGTCATTTTGGCTATCTTCCAGATTATCGGCATTGCCATTGTCATTGCGTGGTATGTCGTGCTTTCCTTACTCACTAACCTCATGAATAAAAACAAGTAACTTATGTCAAAAGCTCTCTTTGGTGTAATCATATTCGCCGCCGTCTTTGTCATCATCATTGGTGTGATGCTGTTCCGTTTCCTCTATCGCATATACAGCCGAATCCGTAACACCAAGAAGGCTATGGAGGATGTGTTGTATAACCACCAGCGCCAGGATTATACAGGACGCCGTGCACAGCAGTATCACTTCGATGAGAACGGAAAAAAGCAGCAGCGTTCAAGTAACGCTACTGCTCAGGAGGAACCGCAGCCACGTCGTACACAGACGCAGAGCGGTGAGGTGATTATTGACCACCGTCATCAGAAGCGTGAAAACAAAAAGATTTTCACAGAAGACGATGGTGAATATGTTGATTTCAGCGAGAGTTAAATCCCAATCTTCGCTTTTCGATGATTAGTTGTGTACGTACGTACCTATCTCCTCGCCATCCATCACTTTCTTCAGGTTGCCAACAACGTCCATGTTGAAGACGTAGATGGGCAGATTGTTGTCCTGACACATGCAGATGGCTGTCAGGTCCATTACCTTCAGACCGCGTGCTAACACTTCCTTATAGGTAATCTCATCAAACTTCGTGGCTGTGGGGTCTTTCTCAGGATCAGCCGTATAGATGCCATCCACACGTGTACCCTTCAGCATCACGTCTGCCTCAATCTCAATGCCACGCAAGCTGCTACCGGTATCGGTCGTGAAGTAGGGAGATCCGGTACCTGCAGAGAAGATGCACACATAACCCTGCTCCATTGCCTCAATAGCCTTCCACTTGGTGTAGAACTCACCAATGGGTTCCATGCGGATGGCAGTCAGTACCTTGTTCTTCACACCTACTGCACCCAGTGCCGAACTCAGCGCCAGCGAGTTGATGACTGTGGCACACATGCCCATCTGGTCGCCCTTGACACGGTCAAAGCCCTTCTGCGAGCCAGACAGTCCACGGAAGATGTTGCCGCCACCGATGACAATACCAATCTGTACGCCCATCTCACTGACTTCCTTAATCTGGCGGGCATAGTCGCTCAGACGTTCTGGGTCGATGCCATAACCCTGAGCACCCATCAGGCTTTCACCTGACAACTTCAATAGAATTCTCTTAAACTTCATAGCTATTATTTATTATATAATGTGTTAGAATACAAATCCCATATTGATGTAGTACATCGGTTCTTTGGTGATGTTACTGTAGCCCACCGTAGCCCCTAACGGTCCTATCAGTGTGTTGTAGTAGTAACTCATCGACGCTCCAAGCATAGTCCTGTTCTTCAGAAGGCTATTGTATTCGTCAGCATTCTGAGCCGCTGCCACGCAAAGCAGAACGATACTGCTCTGTGTCGGCATGAACTGTGTCTGCAGCTGAGCCGCAACAATCTTGTTCCATCGCAGTTCCACATTTCCCAGACCGGCAAAGGGCAGCTGCTGTGGCAGATACTGTCCGAACCATTCACCGCCAATCACGTTCGACATCATCAGCGGCACATATTGGCCGTGTAGCAGTCGGCCGTACAACATGGGTTGTATGACCCAGTGGTCTGTCAGGCTGAAGGACTTGCGCCACATGGCGCTGATATCTGTCGTTCCCACGTGGTCCTTGAGTTCCACGAAGTTGTCTGTCAGGTATCTGAAGCTGGCCTTGAACTTAGAACCTCGTGTGGGGAAGTACCACTCGTTCTCGCTGTTGTAGTTCACCTCAGCATGGTAACTGAACAGGTGTTCGTTCTCCATCACCTCGAATCCGTGGTCCAGCTCCGTGTTGATAAGCATTTTGTTGTTGAAGTAGTGGTCCCATTCCACACCGATGCTCACGTCGAAATTCCTCACGGTAAAGTTCAGTGGTGCTATGTCCAGATTCTGGTGATTATAGGTCAGGTTGTAGTACCTGTCGCCCGACTTATAGAAGTTGATGTCGTTGCGTCGGAAGGTATATGAGACGGTTGGTCTCAGGAAGCTTGTCGGGTGGAACGCCCAGTCGGCACGTGCCATGATGCGCTTGCCCAGTCGCAGGGTGAAGTCCAGTTCCATAGGCATCTTAGAGCTGATGGGGAAGGCAGCGTTCGCCTGCATCGCCACCAGTTCCTCATTGTCGAAGCGCACGCCGAGACTCATCAGGTTACTCTGTTTCTCGCCTGCAATGAATACTACTCTGGCAGTACTTCTGCCGTCAGGTTGCTGTACGGCGTTGTTGATAATACGGTAGTCGGCAAACTTATAGAACAAGTCCAGTCGCATGGAGGTCGTAATGAGGTTCGCGCGGTTGCTGTCAATGCTGTCACCCTCGTGCAGCCTGAACTTCGTGCGGATAAACTGCTCATCGCTCTTCGTCATGTTCTCGAAACGCAGTTCCCCAATCTTGTAGCTGTTCACGTGTTCAAGCATGGGTTTGGGCTGGATGAGGATGCGAGGATGCGGCTTGGAGTGGCCGTTCTGTTCCAGGCGCTCCTTCAGGGCAACAATCTCGTCCCAGTGAGCCATAGCAGCCTCTTCACCCCTGCGTATGAGGGTATCAACGGCAGAGGCACTGAACGATGCGGCACTGTAGCCGGTCACATCCACAATGATGGGAATGTCGGTGATGGCGAGGTTCTCCTCAAACTTGTTCTTACAGTTCAGGTCAATCAGCTGCATCAGAATGTCCGATGTTGACTTCAGGTCATCGGCAGTCCTGTCAGGCTCCTTCACTGATGAACCGATGATGAACGTTGCACCCATCTCCTTTGCCACATCAGTGGGGTAATTGTTCCGCAGTCCACCATCCACTAGCACCATACCGTTTATTCTCACAGGCGAGAAGACACCGGGAATGGCCATGCTGGCACGCATGGCACGGCTCAGGATGCCACTATGGAACACATATTCCGTATTATCTACAATGTTCGTGGCTACACAGGCAAACGGTATGGGAAGTTTGTTGAAGTTGATAGAGTCGTTGTAGGGACTCGTCAGATCGGCAAACAGCCTTCCGATATTCTTGCCAACAATGATACCGCCCTCAACCTTCTTTTTCTTCTTTCCCAAGTTCAGTGAGGTCGAGAGTATGTAGGTATTCTGGCGCTCGCGTTCCCTCAGGCTTTGGTGACTCAGGTCGTCCTTGTCCGACAACACGTAGGTCCAGTCCTGTGCTCTGACGATGGAGTCCAGTCGTTCGGCAGTAACACCGGTGGCGTACAGTCCGCCAACGATGCTGCCCATACTTGTTCCTGTAATGATGTCAACATGTATTCCGGCACGTTCCAGCACTTTCAGCACACCAATATGTGCCATTCCCTTAGCGCCACCGCCACTCAATACCAATGCCACCTTCTGCTGCTTGGGAGCCTCCTGTGCAAAGGCTGTCAGCACAGTCGTCAAAAGTATGGCAATAACAGTCAATATTCGTTTCATCGCTGCAAAGTTACGAAAAAAAAATTAATTATCAAGTAAAAAAACAACTTCCTTGAAAGCATAGCGTCGTTCACACCCTTTTGTGTCACACAGCAACAGATGGCCGTCATCTTCTACATTCATAAGTGTTGCCTCAAACTGCCCACCCTTGTCACGATAGGAATGGGTGCCCTCACGCCTGTAAAGCTGCTGCCGATAGGCAGTACGGATGGTCTTCTCGTCCCAGTTTTCCATCAGCAGGCTAAAGTGCATGAGCAACTTCTGCAACACCTGTTCACGGTTCCACTCCCTTCTGCTCTCCAGGAACATCGACGTTGGATTGGGTGCATCGCTCACAAACCGTTTCTGGTTCACGTTCAGTCCTATACCCATAATACAGTCTTTGACGTAGTTGCCTTTCAAGGTATTCTCAATCAGTATGCCACATATCTTCTTATGTCCCACATAGATGTCGTTAGGCCACTTGATGCTGACCTCTCCGAGTTCCCTGAGTGTCTCAACAAGCGCCACCGATATGGCCATAGACAGCACAAACTGTTCTGACGCCTTGATGTTCTCAGGACAGAAGCCCAAGGAAAAAGTCAGGTTCTTTCCACGTTCGCTTTCCCATGTGTTAGTTCCCTGCCCGCGTCCTGCCGTCTGGTAATCCGTCCAGACCACAGTAGGACCATGCAGCGGCAACTGTTCCCTGAGCCAGCGATTCGTGGAGTCCGTCTCGTCGATATGTATCGTTTCCCACTTCATACCTACAAAAAAAGAGAGGTTGCGTTAACCTCTCTTTTGGTAAGTGATCCGCTTGGGGCTCGAACCCAAGACCCCAACATTAAAAGTGTTGTGCTCTACCAACTGAGCTAGCGGATCTCCGAATTTTCAAATTCGGCTGCAAAGGTACTACGTTTTTTTCAATTAGCCAAATTTCTTGGCAGTTTTCTTGCGTAATTCCTTCGAGAGAGGTTATTCACGTCTGCTTCCACCACCTTCGTAAGTGTCATAGGTGTCACCCAGGTCAGGGTTGTCGCCCATGTAGTCGCTTCCGTAGTGAACGCTGCTGCGAATGACTCCGTCGCTGTAGCTTCTGCGCATGGGTCCCGTACGCAGCAGGAAGTCGTTGAAGTTGACGGTGGGAATGACTATTCCAAAGATGCCAATGCCCACACGTGTTCCCTCTGGACGGAAGTTGTTGTGGATGTATGCCGTTGAGTATAGCGTATGCTTATAGATTTCCAGTTTGTTGTACTTGTTAAAGTTGTTCATGAGAGCCCTGTCATCGACCGTACTGTCAGCCTCTGTCACAATGCGCATGATGTTACCCAGCGCATCGTCAAGCTGGTCACGCTGAATGCTGTCATTTTCCTGGATACACTGTCTGATATCATCCGTCATTTCCTTGCGCATCGTTTCCTCAGAAGGTACTGTGAGAATGGCAATAATGGCTATGACTACAAGCACGCCGATTAAGATGACGAACTTGCCCAGACAGCTGTGATAGAACATCTGTCCGATGTTTTCCTTTGTTCTGAATGACTGGTTGTCGTTTGATTGTTGCATGATTATAAAAGTTTATGATTTGTTATGGATAAGATTCATGAATTCCTGACGGGTCTTCGCCTGATTGAAGGCTCCGCTGAAGTCACTGGTTGTGGTAATGGAGTTCTGTTTTTCTACCCCTCGCATCTGCATACACATGTGACGGGCCTCAACCACGACCATCACACCAAGCGGATGCAAGGTCTGCTGAATGCACTCCTTGATTTGCAGCGTCATACGTTCCTGTACCTGCAGACGATGTGAGTATATATCGACTACACGCGCAATCTTCGAGAGACCCGTAATGTAGCCGTTGGGTATGTAAGCCACGTGCACCTTTCCGTAGAAGGGCAGCATGTGGTGTTCGCAGAGAGAGAAGAAGTCGATGTCCTTGACAATGACCATCTGCGAATAGTCTTCCTTGAACAGGGCGTCAGTCAGCACCTTATGGGCATCCATATCGTAGCCGCGTGTCAGCACCTGCATGGCCTTAGCTACGCGCATGGGTGTCTTGAGGAGTCCTTCGCGTGTGGGGTCTTCACCCAGGAGCCGTATGATGTCCTGATAATGTAACGCCAACTCATCCAGTCCTTCGCGGGTGGCGACGTTGTCTGTCAATTGTGCATCGGGTTCTACTTTCATAAGCGTATGGTTGTGTTGCGTGTGTTACCTTGTCCTGACGATGAGCGCCTGACTGTATCCCATGCCCTTGATGGCCTGAAGCATCGACTCCGCATCTTCACGGGTACGGTAGTTGCCCACATGACAGATCCAGCGCGGGGCATAGAAGTGTGCCGACACATTCACATTGGGATACTTGGCACGGATGCTGGCAGCAATGCGCTCGGCCTTCTTACGGTCCTCACGGCTATTGCCTCCTGCAAAGGCCTGTATCCTGTAGGCTCCTCCGTGACGTGAACGCGGCGGAGTAACCGTCGTCGTGGTGGTCGTCGAGTCATTGCCTGTGGTGACGTGCTGTCTCGTCGGGGGTGTCGTTGTCGTCGCTGTGGTCGTCGTGTTCCCAGGCGTATGTGTGGCCTGTGGTCTGCGGTCCTCAGGTTTCTGCGTAGCCTGCGGGTCAAGCACCAACTGGTTGATGGATGAGTCCTGACGTACAGTCACCCTACCCTGTCCCTCGACGTTTGTCTGCAGACGATCGAGAAAATTCTGCGCCTCTGCCGCCGTGAGGCAGCAGAGGACAAGAATTGCTATGATGAATGTTCGCTTCATTTTACTTTTTCCATGCATCGATGATTCCCTTGAAGTCGGCAGCCTTGAGGCTTGCACCGCCAATAAGTCCACCGTCGATGTCGGGCTTTGCAAACAGCTCAGGAGCGTTGCTGGCCTTGCAGCTTCCACCATAGAGAATGGTGGTGTCGTCAGCTACTGCCTGTCCGTACTTCTCAGCAATGATGCTGCGGATGTATGCGTGGATCTCCTCTGCCTGCTCAGCAGTAGCGGTCTTGCCTGTACCAATGGCCCAGATGGGTTCGTAGGCAATGACAATCTTGCGGAAGTCCTCCTCCGAGAGGTTGAAGACGCTGCCCTCGAGCTCTGCCTTTACCACCTCGTTCTGCTTGCCGGCCTCACGCTCTTCGAGGCTCTCACCGATGCAGAAGATAACCTTCAGGTCGTTCTTCTGTGCCAGCAGCACCTTCTCCTTCAGGATTTCAGGAGTCTCCTTGTAATACTCACGACGCTCAGAGTGACCCAGAATAACATACTGTGCACCAGTGCTCTTGACCATCTCAGCACTTACCTCACCCGTGAAAGCACCCTTCTCCTTGTCGGCGCAGTTCTCAGCACCTAGACCGATGATGTCCTGATCGAGGAACTGGGCAATGCTTGCCAGGTGAATGAACGGGGTGCAGATAACCACACCACAGTTGGGCTTGTCAGCCTTGAGTGTCTCGTTGAGCTCCTTAGCCAGAGCGATACCGTCCTGCAGGTTCATGTTCATTTTCCAGTTACCTGCAACAATTTTCTTTCTCATGTCTTTTTCTTTATTATTAATTGGTTTACTAATGTTTTCTGTCTCTTTCTCTTTTTTCCTCTTTACCCATCGCGTCCACGCCAGCAGGCGGTCTGCAACGGTCAGCAGCAACAGCGGCAACACGTACCACAGCAAGATGGTCAGTATCTTCTTCGGCACAGAGTCTTCAGGCATCTGACCCAGTTCTATCTGTCCGAGCGGTTTGTTCAGCGCATACTCGTCAGGCAGGCGGTTGTGACTCCATTTGCGGATGACGATGCCATCCTTCAGCAGGAGCAGTCCCGGATTGCTGCGTATGATGGTCTTCAGCGTTGTCTCGTCCGTCTGTGCAAACGGATACTCGGCTCCCGTAATGTCACGCCACCGGCTGATGCCCTTCTCTCCGCTGGCTGTCAGGCAGTAGAACGTGTAACCGTTGTCCTCGGCATATTCGTATGCCTGATTGATGAGGTCGAGCTGCGAGTCGTCCGCATTCTCCAGATGTGGCGAGACGAGCAGGAAGGTGTAGCCTTCATCGTTCAGGATCTCCTCCGTGACGTCCTCGCCGTCTTCCAGGCTTTCTATAAAGAACTCGGAATAGGGCGACTCCTCACCCTCCATCATCTTCTGCCACCCCTCTCTGAGATTCGTGCCCACATGGTAAGGCCGGAAGTCAAACTGCGGCAGGTCGTACAGCGCATATCCTGCAACGAAGAGGATAAAGAGCGCCGTGTAGTTGGAGATAATCCACTGGTTGGTGTGCGAGATGAACCTCACCATCTCCAGCGGCCATTTCCAGATGACCACGCTGCATGCCAGCAGCACGATGTTCTTCAGCAGCGTCTCACCGTTGGTCAGCACCAGGGCGTCACCAAAGCAACCGCAGTCGCTCACGGGGTCAGCAATGTATATCCATACGGTCAGCGCCGTCATGATACTCATCAGTATCAGAATCAGGCGCGACGTCATTCTTCTGCGAATGGCAAACAGCAGGAGCACACCCAGACAGAACTCTACGGCTGCCAGTAGCACAGCCCCTACCAATGTGACGAAGTCGGGCACCAACGACCCTACGCCCATAGCGGCGAGGTAGTCGTGCAGCTTGTATTGCGTGCCCAGTGGGTCAACGGCCTTGACAAATCCTGACAGGACGAACGTCACTGCCAGCACAATCCTACAGACATTGACCAGAACCCTCCTCATCATCTTTTAACCAATAACCATTAACCAATAACCAATAAACTTTACTCCGAAAGCTTAATCACTCCGAACACGGCATAGTTGATGATGTCCATGTAGTTGGCATCAATGCCTTCGCTCACCAGCGTCTGTCCGTCCAGGTCCTCAATCTCCTTGATTCGCTGTATCTTGGTCAGTATCAGGTCTGTGTAGCTGCTCACACGCATTGAGCGCCACGCCTCGTCGTAGTCGTGGTTCTTGCGTTTCATCAGCTCCAGCGCTTCCTTCGCATATTGGTCGTAGAGCACCATTGCCTGTTCGTTGCTGATATCCACCGCGTCGGCAAAGCCCTTGCTCAACTGAATCAGTCCCACGATGCCGTAGTTAATGAGTGCAATGAACTCGGGTCTGATGCCCTCGCCCACCAGCGACTCTTTCTTGATTTCCAGCGAACGTATGCGCTTGGCTTTGATGAAGAGCTGATCCGTCAGCGCCGTCGGACGCAGTATGCGCCAAGAGGCTCCGTAGTCATGCAGTTTCTTCTCGAACAGCGCACGACATTCAGCGACGGTTTGCTCAAACTGAGCGTTGGTTTTGTTGTTGTCTATTGCCATAACGGCTGCAAAATTACTTATTTTCTATGAAATATGCAAATTTTACGGCTGCTTTTGTTTCCTGTGCAGGTACTTTATCTTTGCACACTGCGTGTCAAACTCTACCTGCAGCGAGTCTCTGAGCCGTCTGGTCTCCGTCAGGTCGTACTCCAGCTGTTTGCTGTAGGGTTTGGTCTTGATGTCGCCCTGCAGCTTGTCGTGCAGCCGTTTCATCTCCTCCAGCAGCGAGTCCGTCTGTGCCAATTCCTGCTGCACCTGCTGCAGCGCAGAGTCCAGGAACTCCGCACGCGCCTCTTCGCGCAAGGCCTCGGCCTGCGACATTTTCTCACTCTTCCTGTCCTTGCAGCCTGCCACCATCAGCATGCCTGCCAGTAATACGATTGTCAGTTTCTTCATTTCGGCTGCAAAAGTAATGAAAAATGCAAAAATGTAAAAATGAAAAAATGTAAAAATGGTTAAGCGGCAGCAAATTCTTCACTCTTCACTCTTCACTCTTCACTAATTTTAATTATCTTTGCAGTCGAAATGAAGTTGTATTCCGACGAAGAGCTGGCGGAGATACTCGACAAAGAGATATTCCACCAGATAAGCGAAGCGGCTGACCACCTGGGACTTGAGTGCTATGTGGTAGGCGGTTACGTGCGTGACATTTTCCTCGAACGCCCGTCCGACGACATCGATGTTGTGGTGGTAGGTAAAGGGGAACAGCCTGTCAGCGTAGGCATTCTCGTGGCCGAGGAGCTGAAGCGCAGACTGGGACGCAAGGCTCATCTCTCCGTCTTCCGCAACTTCGGTACGGCACAAGTCAAGTATAAAGAAGAAAAAGGAAAGAGAAGAGAGGAGAGAGAAATCGAGTTTGTAGGTGCCCGTAAGGAGAGCTACAGCCACGACTCACGCAAGCCCATCGTGGAGGACGGCACGCTGGAGGACGACCAGAACCGTCGCGATTTCACCATCAACGCAATGGCCATCTGCCTGAACAAGGAGCGGTTCGGCGAGCTGGTCGATCCGTTCAACGGACTGGCCGACCTCGAGGACGGCATCATTGCCACACCGCTGGAGCCCGACATCACGTTCTCCGATGACCCATTGCGCATGCTGCGATGCATCCGTTTTGCCACACAGCTGAATTTCCGGATTGAGGACGAGACGTTTCAGGCACTCGAACGCATGGCTTCGCGCATTGAGATTGTGAGTGCAGAGCGTATTGGTGTCGAACTCAACAAAATCATGATGGCTCCCCACCCCAGCATCGGCTTCGAGTACCTGCAGCGCTCAGGACTCCTGCAGATTCTCATTCCTGAACTCGCTGCCCTCGATATCGTGGAGAAGAAGAACGGCCGCGCCCATAAAAATAATTTCTACCATACGCTGGAGGTTTTAGAGAATGTAGCAGCCCCCCTCTTATCCCCCCAAGTAGGGGGAAGACCCGACGCACAAGAAGCCTCCCCTAATGGGGGGAGGATGGAGGGGGCCCTTTGGCTCCGCTGGGCCGCCCTGCTTCACGACGTGGGTAAGACGAAGACGAAACGGTGGGACGCTACGGCAGGCTGGACGTTTCACAACCATAACTACGTGGGAGCGAAGATGGTGCCGCAGATTTTCCGTCGGCTGGCACTGCCCCTCGATGCGAAGATGAAGTACGTGCAGAAACTGGTGGATCTCCACATGCGCCCCATCGCCATTGCCGACGAGGAAGTGACCGACTCCGCCGTCCGTCGCCTGCTCAACGATGCCGGTGAGGACATCGACGACCTGATGACACTCTGCGAGGCCGACATCACCAGTAAAAACGAGGTACGGAAAAAAATCTTCCTCGAGAACTTCCGCATGGTACGCGAGAAGCTGGCCGACCTGAAGCAGAAAGACTACGTGCGCCTGCTGCAGCCCGTCATCGACGGCAACGAGATCATGGAGATATTCCACCTGCAGCCCTCGCGCGAGGTGGGCATCCTCAAGCAGACGCTGAAGGACGCCGTGCTCGACAACCGCGTACCCAACGAGCGTGAGCCGCTCATGCAACTGCTCCAAGAAAAAGCAAAACAACTATTATTAAATAAAAACCTATGAAGAAAGTGCTATTAACCCTGTCGCTTGGCGTGCTGACCGCTATCGGAGCATTTGCCCAGGGCGACAACATCATCCGAGTGAATCAAGTGGCGTTCTCTCCCAGTCAGGAGAAGATTGCCGTAGTCGATAACGGTGGCAAGAAGGTCACCCTCAGCGTGCGCAACGTGCAGACTGGCAAGGTGGTCGGCAAGACGCGCTTCGTGCGTGTCGGCGTGTCACCCTGGTCGAAGAAGAAGCGTGCCATCGTCGATTTCAGCCATATCACCACGCCCGGACGCTACGCCCTCGAGTGCAAGGGCTACTCCATGCCCATCGAGATCAAGCAGCATGCGCTGACCGCCCTCACGCAGGGAGCCATCCGTGCCTTCTACCTCAACCGCTCGGGCATAGCCATCGACGCCCAGTATGGCGACGAGTTTGCACGCCCTCTGGGACATCCTGACACCCACGTCATGATACACCCCTCGGCAGCGTCTCCCGGACGTCCTGCCGGCACCATCATCTCCTCGCCCCTGGGCTGGTACGATGCCGGCGACTTCAACAAGTACATCGTCAACTCCGCCTATTCCGTCAGCCTCATGCTCTGCTCCTACGAACAGAACCGCGCCTACTACGACGCCCTGAAGGTGCGCATCCCCGAAGAGGGCAACCAGACGCCCGACCTGCTCGATGAGCTCATGTTTAACCTGCGCTGGATGCTCACCATGCAGGACCCCTATGACGGCGGTGTCTATCACAAGCTCACCACCCCCAACTTCGAGGGAATGATCATGCCTACCGACTGCCGTCAGCAGCGCTACGTCGTACAGAAGAGCGTCACCGCCAGCTACGACTTCGCCGCCTGCATGGCACAGGCCGCACGCATCTATAAAAACAGCAAGGACTACCCCCACTTCTCCGCCCACGCCGAGGCAGCCGCACTGGCCGCCTACCACTGGGCCGAGCAACACCCCAGCGCGTTCTACAACCAGAACGAGCACAACAAGCACTTCGAGCCTGCCGTCAACACCGGCGAGTACGGTGACGGCAATGCCACCGACGAGCGCTTCTGGGCAGCCACCGAGCTGTTCCTGCTCACGGAAGACCCCTTCTTCCACGATGCCGCCAAGCAGGTCATGCCCACACAGTTCGTACTGCCTTCATGGGGTAACGTCGGCTCGCTGGGCACCCTCGACTGGCTGCTCTGTCCTGACGACGAGCTGGGCAAGGCCAGTCGCGACATGCTCTTGGCCTATGCCAAGACACTCATGGCTCAGCTGCCCGCCAGCGGCTTCGCCACCCCCTCGGGCAATAGCGCCCGCGACTTCGGCTGGGGCTGTCTGTCAGAGGTGTTCTGCGTCAACGGCATGGTGCTGCTCTATGCCCACCGTCTCACCGGCGACCAGAGCTACCTGCGCGCTGCCCAAGCCAACATGGACTACATCCTCGGACGCAATGCCACGGGCTACTGCTACGTCACGGGCTTCGGCACGAAGGGCTCCAAGGATCCCCATCACCGCCTCTCTGTGGCCGACGCTGTTGACCACCCCTTCCCCGGCATGCTCGTAGGCGGTCCCAACCCCGGACAGCAGGACAGCCACGAGGCAGGAGTCACCTACCCCTCGCGTGAGCCTGACGAGTCCTACGTCGATGTCTTCCAGTCG
The DNA here is from genome assembly GCA_902768105.1 of uncultured Prevotellaceae bacterium. Lineage (GTDB taxonomy): Bacteria > Bacteroidota > Bacteroidia > Bacteroidales > Bacteroidaceae > Prevotella. Next base: position 35,166 of record CACXJZ010000006.1, on the reverse strand, counting down.
TACGCCTCCAACGAGATTGCCATCAACTGGACTGCCGCCCTCGTCGCCCTCGCCGGCTGGCTCGACGCTGTGGAGTAATAAAAAATATCTCACATAGATAAAAACCACTTTATGAACACCACCATCAAGGAAAAGTTCTTACTATACGTATGTGCCATCATCTTCGTGTGCGGCACCGTGCTGACCTCGTGTACCGACGACGACAGTTCCGTAGATCCGTCTCCCGCCGACGAGGTGGAGGAGATGCTGAGGAAGATGACGCTGCGCGAGAAGGTTGGCCAGATGTTCTACATCCGCATTGAGTCGCTTGACCCCTCGATTGAATGGACCACGTTCGACGACCTGGCGAACCTGAAGATTCAGGAAATAACCATGAAGATGAGGAGCACGAACGCCCAGTATCCTGTGGGCGGCATCATCCTGTATGCATGGAACATCGAGGACGAGGCACAGCTGGCACGTATCATCCCGCAGGTGCGCTCACTCAACGGCAGTCCGCTGCTCTGCATCGACGAGGAGGGCGGACGCGTGGCACGTATCGCCAACAATCCGAACTTCCACGTCAAGAAGTACGAGTCGATGGCAGCCATCGGCGCCACCGGCGACCCGCAGAACGCCTACAAGTGCGGCAATACCATCGGCACCTACCTGCACCGCTATGGCTTTGACATCGACTTTGCACCCGTGGCCGACGTGAACACCAATCCCCTGAACATCGTCATCGGTCCGCGAGCCTTCAGCGATGACCCCTACGTGGCTGCACCGATGGTTGTCAACTACCTGCAAGGACTGAAGGATGCGGGCGTCACGGGCTGCATCAAGCACTTCCCTGGTCACGGTGACACCACCGCCGACACGCACACGGGCTACGCCCAGTCGCTGAAGACCTGGGACGAGATGAAAGCGTGTGAGATGATCACCTTCCAGGCCGGCATACAGTGGGGCTGTCAGATGGTGATGACCGCCCACATCGCCGTGCCGAACGTCACGGGCACCACCATCCCCTCCACCCTGTCGTCCATCGTCCTGCAAGACAAGCTGCGCGGTGAACTGGGCTACCAGAACATCATCATCACCGACGGCATGGAGATGGGTGCCATCACCCAGCACTACACCAGCGCCGAAGCTGCTGTGGGCAGCATACGGGCAGGCGTGGATATCGTGCTCGGTCCGCGCGACTTCATCGAGGCCTTCGATGCCGTTGTCGCTGCTGTCGAGGACGGCACCCTCAGCGAGGAGCGCATCAACCAGAGCGTGCGACGCATCCTGATGCTCAAGATTGGAATGAAGAGATAAACGACAAAATAAACATTAAGCGATTTCTGACCTTACGATTTTGTCCGAAAACCTATCGTTTTTGTCCGAAAATGAAAAAAAATGCTTGAATCTTTATGGTTTGAGCATTTTTTTTTGTACTTTTGCAACAATAATACATAATAACGCAAAACCTAAATGATGAACAAACAAAAGTTATATTGCCTGCTAGTAGCGCTGACATGCGCTACAGCGACTTGGGCGCAGACCAGTGTTTCAACGGACGAAGGACTGCGCACAGCGATACAGAACAACAATGCAAACATCACATTGACGGCTGATATCGACCTCAGTAACAGTACGCTGGAAATCACCAACAACAGAACGGTGACCATCAATCTTGGTGGCTACGCGCTGGACCGCAAACTTACGCAACGAGGTGATAACGGCGGACAAGTCATCACCGTGCGCAACGGTGCTACGCTCATTCTTAAGAACGGCACGCTGCAAGGTGGCTGGGGCGGCGACGGCGGAGGCCTTCTCAACGAAGGAGGTATCGTGACGCTGACAAACGTCAACATCACGGGTAATACGGCGGACGACCGTGGAGGCGGCATCAGCAATCATGGTACGCTGACCATGACGGGCGGCTCTATCACCAACAATATCAGCAACGACGGTACTGACCCTAAGGGTGGCGGCATCATGAACAGTGAAGGTGCTACGGCAACGCTCACGAACGTCACCATCACCGGCAACACGGTCAATGTGACGGGCGGCGGAGGCATCTGCAACTACGGCACGATGACACTCGACGGATGTACCGTCACCGGCAATTCCTGCAAGATGAACGGCGGCGGCATCTGGAATAAAGGTACGCTGAAAATGCAGGGTGTAATAACCGTAACGGGCAACACAACAGCCAACAGCGTGACGAATAATCTGTTCCTGAAAACAGACGCAGTCGTTACCGTCACCAGCAGTCTGACGGGTAGCAACGTCGGCATCATTATGGAAAAGCCAGGTGTCTTCACCAGTGGCTATTCCACCTATAATAGTGGCGTTGACCCTGCCGACATCTTCAAGGCGGAAGACGAGGCATACCAGATTGTGCTTAAAGGCGAAGAAGCCAATTTCTTTGGAAAGCTCATCACCGTCACGACGGAAGACGAGCTTCGAACAGCAGTAAAAACAGAAAATGCCAACATCAAAATGGCTAACGACATCCCATTGGCTGCTCTGCTTGAAATCACAGCAGAAAGGACAATAACCCTCGATATGGATGGGCACGCGCTGGATCGCGGTCTGACACAACGCGGCAATGCCGGTCAGGTTATCACGGTGCGCAAGGGCGCTACGCTGAACCTTAGCAACGGCACGCTGAAAGGCGGCTGGGGCGGCAACGGCGGCGGTCTCTGCAACGAGGGCGGTACGGTGACGCTGACGAACGTCAACATCACGGGTAACACAGCAGACGACCGTGGCGGCGGTATCTCGAACCAAGGCACGCTGACCATGACGGGCGGCAGTCTTACCGGCAACATCAGCAGAGATGGTACCGACCCTAAGGGCGGCGGTGGTCTCTTCAACTACGAAGGAGCTACGGCAACGCTCACGAATGTCACCATCACCGGCAACACGGTAACGTACTACGGCGGTGGCGGCATCTGCAATTTCGGTACGCTGACCATCGACGGCGGCTCCATCACCGGCAATACGGCAGGCACCCACGGCGGCGGCATCTGGCAGGAGGGTACGCTGAGCATGCAAGGCACCATCAGGGTGGAAGACAACCTGCGTTCGAGTGGTCTCAAAGACAACCTGTACTTGTATTCTGACAAGGTCGTCACGGTGACCGGTGCGCTCACAGGCAGCTTCATCGGTGTATGTATGCGGAAACCCGGTACCTTCACTTCCGGCTATCCTGATCATAACACCGCCCATCCCTCAAATATCTTTTCTCCCGATTTAGCACCGCAATGGCAAACGGGCTATGACGCGAACAACGAGGCCTGCCTGGTAAACGAAGCCCCGTCGGCAATCTCGTACATCGAGCGGTCGTGGGACGCTGTGAACAAAAAAGTAGTAAGCACCCGGAAACAATGGAATCCAGGTGAATATACCGTCCTCGAGAGTAGTAGCAGCTTTCTTGAAATCACCGGTGGCAAGTACCTCGTGCGTGGCGATGTGACCATAGACGGCATACTCCGCATCGAAGGTTCCGGTTCGGTGGATTTCCTCTTGGCCGACAATTCGTCACTGAATGTGACAAATATCTACTATGATGATTTTTCACCCGGAAGTCTGATAAGTTTTTATGCTGAAGAAGGTGGCGGTGACTTGGGTAAGGTTCACGCTGATGGAACCCATACGACAATGTATTCGGAATTTTTCGCTATAGGCGGTTCTTCCCTCGCGTTTCATGGTGGTGATATTTATGCAAAAGGTTCTGTAAAATATGCGGGCATCGGTGGTGGATCTGGTGTCACTGTGAGCATCTATAGCGGAAATATACAGGCATACGGACATTCTGTCGCCGCAGGCATCGGTGCCAGAGATGAAGGGGAGGACTACGGAACCATCAATATTTACGGTGGCACTATCCACGCAGAAGGTGGGTATTGGAGTAAATACGGTACCGTGTATGTTTTCGATGGCGGACCCGGCATTGGAGGTGCTTACGGCACCAAGAAGGGGACCTTGCATATCTATGGTGGCGATATCACTGCCATAGGCCATACTGAAGCCGCCGGCATTGGTGCCAGCCAGTGGTCGGACTGTGCCGGCACCATCATCATCGACGGCGGCCATGTGGAAGCATATGGTCAAAACTATAGCGCTGGCATCGGTGGCGGTGACGGCGTGGACGGCTATAAGGTTGAAATCAACGGCGGCGAGGTCTATGCCTACGGCGGCGAGGATGCTGCGGGCATCGGCGGCGGCGAGGGCGGCAACGCCGGTACCATTACCATCACTGGCGGCTATGTCTATGCCGAGGGCGGCCATGAATACGGCGCCGGCATCGGTGGCGGCGAGGATGGCAACGGCGGTAACATCACCATCACCGGTGGTACGGTCATCGCCAAGTCAGGAACTCTGGGAGGTCCTGGTATGAGAGGCATCGGTCCGGGGGGCGGTAGCGACGACTACGGCTCGCTGACCATTGGCGACGGTTTGATGGTCAGTAGCTGGGACTGCGGCGAAGGTCCCTTCCCCGCAGCCGAAAGAAAAGACTATTGCTGGCATCACACACAGGCCCGTCTGGAACCATGTACCCACGCCAGCATTACCTATACCGTCAGCGGCTCTGGACTGGACGACACACATACTCCGCAGTGTGCCTACTGCACCACCGTATTCCCTGCCGAGCAGCACACCTTCGTAAACAATGTCTGCACGGTCTGTGGTGTAACGCTGACTGAAGAGACCCACACCGTCAGCTACTACCTGCCCGGCAATGAGGGATATGGCGAACCGACGGTTTTTAAGTATATCAAGGGCCAAACCATCACGCTGCCCACAGCCTCTGACGACAACGTTCCAGACAATCTGACCTTTGCCGGATGGCACGTGGGAGCACCTGCTGCGCAGGAGTCCATCGTCAAGCAGGAAGGCGAGTCGCTGGTGGCTGCAGGCACGGAATATACCGTCGATGCAGACGTGAGTTTCGCAGCACGCTACGACTATATCCACCTCACGCTTGCTAACGCAGCCCACAACGGTGAAATGCTCGCACGCTACAACGGCAAGCAGGCACAAGACGTCACCCTCAAGGATCGCACGCTTTACCGCGACGGCCGCTGGAACACGCTGTGTCTGCCGTTCAACGTCAATGCATTTGACGGTTCACCTCTCGAAGGTGCCACGGTGAAGACGCTCTCATCTACCTCATTCGATAATGGTACGCTGACGCTCAACTTCAGTGACAACGTGACAAGCATCGAAGCGGGAAAGCCTTATATCGTCAAGTGGGAAACAACGCAGGAGGACATCACTGACCCCGTGTTCAATGGCGCTATCATCAATACCGCCCTCAATCCTGTGAAGACAATGACTACGGGTGCTCCCGAAGGTACGAAGATTACCTTCGCCGGAGCCTACTCGCCCATGTTTATCGGTATGGAGAGGAAAAACCTGCTATATCTCGGTCCAGACAACACACTATACTACCCCGATCAGGCAATGACCATCGGCTCCTGTCGCGGCCACTTCCGTCTGCAGGGCATCGAGGCCGGCGACCCGACTGACCAGACAAGCAACATCCGCGAGTTCGTGATGAATTTTGACAGCGTCGAGACAACGGGAATAAGCCTCACCCCCAGCCCCTCTCCAAAGGGCGAGGGGAGTGAAAACTGGTACGATCTGCAGGGTCGTAAACTCAGCGGCAAGCCGACGAAGAAGGGTGTGTATATCCTGAACGGTAAAAAACGAGTGATAAAATAACCATATTGTCCCATTAAGAACAACTCTGAACTCTGTTCGACTGAGCACTGTAAGGAGCGCAAGAACTTGTAAAATGAAAACAACTAGACTATTTACTTTGTTGACAGTTATGCTGTGCACCACGACAACGTGGGCAACGGACTACAACGTTGGCACGGACGCTGAACTGCGTACTGCAATACAAAATGACGGTGCTAACATCATCGTGACGGCTGACATAGACCTTAGCAACATTACGCTGAGTATCGAAAGTGGTAGGACTGTGACCATCGACCTCGGCGGCTACACGCTGAACCGCCGGCTAACGTTGCGCGGAGAAAACGGCGGCCAGGTCATCACCGTGCGCAACGGTGCTACGCTGAACCTCAGTAACGGCACCTTGACTGGCGGCTATGGCGGCGACGGCGGTGGTCTTCTCAACGAGGGAGGTACCGTAACGCTGACAAATGTCAACATTACGGGTAACACGGCCGACGACCGTGGCGGCGGCATCTCGAACCACGGCACGCTGACGATGACGGGCGGCAGTATCACCGGCAACACCAGCAGAGACGGTATCGACCTGAAAGGTGGCGGTGGAATCTTCAACTACAGCGGTGCTACGGCGACGCTCACCAACGTTTCTATCACCGGCAACGAAGCCAAGGAGAAAGGCGGCGGTGGTCTCTGCAACTACGGTACGATAACGCTCAACGACTGCATCATCAGCGGTAACCGTGCCCAATTGAATGGTGGCGGCATCTGGGATGGTCGTGTGGAGGGAAAAGAAGTTTCCGTGCTCATCATCAACGGCTGTACCATCACAGGCAACCACGCAGAGGGTAAAGGCGGCGGCATCTACGGCAGTAATGTCTATGGCGACCCTGGTCACGAAGGACTCCGTATGGAGGGTGTAGTGACCGTGACCGACAATACGGGTTGCGGTGGACTGTCGGATAACCTCTTTCTGGATCACCGTAAGTACGTCTATGTCACAGGCGACCTCACCGGCAGCAACATCGGTGTCACACTGGAAATACCGCCCTATGAGTTTACGAAGGAGTTCAAGACCCAGAACCCCGATGCCGATATCACCAGCATCTTCCATCCCGATATGCCGGATATCATGACGATTACCCTCAGTAACAACAACGAGGGTTATATGATAAAGAATATCCCCGACGACGTCATCTACTACGTAGAACGCGCTTGGGACGACGAGCATAAGGAGGTGACCGCTACTTTCAAGTATCTGACGGAAAGGATAGACAATAACGCTACGCCCACCAGCGAGACGCAGTACAAGGTGCTGACAACGACATCGGACGCTGTGGTGCATCTCGGAACCGAGAATTCTGAACTCCACGAGTTCTACGTGGTGAACGACCAGGTGGAAGTCTTTTCGTTATTCGTTGACGGTCCTAACGTGCATATCATTCTTTGCGACCAGAGCCAGCTTATCCTGGGCGACGAGTTAAGGGTGACGGAGGGGCACACCGTATATATCCACAACCAGTGTACAGAGGTGAACATGGGCAAGATACGCCGTACAGAAGATGGCGCTACAGGATGTATTGGCGGCAATAACGATAGCGATACCAATCTTAATGGCGGCAACATAGAAATACACGGTGGTGACCTCGACCTGTTTTGTCATGACGGTGGTTCTGCCATTGGAGGAAGGTTCAAAAACATAGGCAATATTAAAATATATGGCGGTAAGATCAAAGCGGAATCCATACACGGAGCTGCCGGCATTGGCGGTGGCGTGGGAAGCATATATTACGGTAACATCAGTATTTATGGCGGCACCATTCAAGCGATAGGCAGTGACAATATGCCTGATCTTAATGCTAACGGCGGTGCCGGCATCGGCGGCGGTATGGGTTGTCAAGGTGGCGATTTGCATATCTACGGCGGCACCATCACAGCAACCACCAACGGCGAAACGGCAGGTATCGGATGCGGCCAGAACGGTGGCGATAAGGCTGCCGGTACGATTATCATTGACGGAGGTGTCGTCAAGGCTCATGGCGGAGACTACGGCGCCGGCATCGGTGGCGGCGACAGCATGAACGGTGCAGACCTTACCATCAACGGCGGACACGTAGAAGCCTACGGCGGTACTGATGCTGCAGGCATCGGTGGCGGTGAGGGCGGCGACGGCGGTACTGTTACCATCAACGGCGGCTATGTCTATGCTCAGGGCGGCTGGGAATACGGCGCCGGCATCGGTGGCGGACAGAGCGGCAAGGGTGCCAACGTCACCATCAAAGGCGGTACGGTCATTGCCAAGGCAGGAAAGAATGACGAAGGTCTCCGAGCTATCGGTCCGGGCACCGGTAGCAATGACTACGGCTCGCTGACCATTGGCGACGGCTTGATGGTGCTCAGTGGTGACGGTACCGATGGTCCCTACGTGGCAACTTCGCGTGTGGACCACTGCTGGTATCGCACGCAGGCAAGCATCACACCTTGTCCACATAGCGGTGCCGGTTATACCATCATCGACGGCAACAGCCACTCTGTGGCATGTACTTACTGTACTACCACTACCACTGCCCAGCCGCACGACTTCGGCAGCTATGGCGAGTGCGACTGTCACCTCATCAGCTTAGCCAACGATGGCGACAACAGCAGCGTCCTGGAACACTGGAACGGAGTAGCCGACAGAACCTTCACCCTTAGCGGACGCACACTGGTGAGAGACGGCAACTGGAACACGCTCTGCCTGCCGTTCACCATCAATGACTATGACGGTACTATCTTCGAAGGCGCATCAGTCATCGATTTGGACACCAAGGGCTGGTATGACAGTGGGAACAATCGTCACACAGAGTACGCTGAAGGACGCCATCAGACCAGTCTCGCCGACGACGGTACCTTGTACCTCTACTTTATCAATACCGGCAATATTTATGCCGGAACACCCTATCTGGTGAAGTGGCTGAAGAACGACGACATCGTGAACCCCGTCTTCAGCGGCATTACCATAGACAATGTACAGCATGACGTCACGAGCGAGGACGCAAAGGTGACCTTTACGGGAATCTATAGTCCTAAGGACATTGCCGGTGAGGATAAGAGTCTGCTCTATCTCGGTCCAGACAATAAATTCTACTACCCCAGTCAGGCAATGACCATCAATGCTTTCCGCAGTTACTTCCTGATAGACCTTACCGATTCTCCAGCAGGTATGCGAGAGTTTGTGATGAACTTTGAGGATAGTAATACTACTGGAATGAGCCTCTCTACCAACCCCTCTACAAACAGAGATGAGAGATGGTACACCATAGATGGGCGTAAGCTCTCGGGAAAGCCGACGCAGAAGGGTGTATATATAAATAATGGTATAAAAGTCGTAATCAAATAAACTATGAAAAAGAAACTATTACTGATGACTGCCCTGCTGAGCACGATGACTGCATGGGCAACGGACTACAACGTTGGAACAGACGCTGAACTGCGTGCTGCAATACAAATTGACGGTGCAAACATCACCGTGACGGCTGACATAGAACTCAGCAATAGTACGCTCAACATCTCAAACAACAGAACGGTGACCATCAACATGAACAACCACACGCTGGACCGCAAGTTGACGGGGCGCCCAAGCGGTGCCGGTCAGGTGTTTACTGTGCGCGAGGGCTCGACGCTCAACCTGAACGGTGGTACCGTGAAAGGCGGTTGGGGAGGTGCTGGCGGCGGTATCAACAACGAAGGTACTACGAACCTGACGAACGTCATCATTACGGGTAATGTTGCAGATGACCGTGGCGGCGGTGTCGTGAACAAAAGCGGTTGTACGCTAACCATGGCGGGGTGTACCGTTACGGGCAATACCAGCAACAACCATACGAATAATCCTGGCGGCGGTGGCATCTACAACGCAGGAACGCTGAAGATACAGGGTAAGAACACCGTGACCGGCAACACTGCCGGCGGTTCGACCGACAATCTCTATTTGGCGACTGGCACGGTCATCACCGTGACCGGCAGCTTCAAGGAAAGTAATACAAATATCAGTAATATAGGTATTACCCTGGAAGGCACTACCGGCATCTTTACCAGTGATTACACCACCTATAACAATTGGGAACCTTATGCATACTTCACTTCAGACGATGATGTGTTTTATGATGTGACACGCTCGTTAAACGAAGGCTGTTAACGGGAAAAAGGTTACAATGTAAAAATGTAAGAATGTAAAAATGTAAATAACTAAAAACATAAGATATGAAAAAGAATTATGTGAAACCCACGATGGAGGTCGTCGAGTTCAGAATAAGCCAGCAGATTCTGAACAATAGTATCACGGACATTAACGGCAACGGCGGTATAGGATACGGCGGTGGCGGAAAAGTTGAGCCCATGGCCCCTGAAATGCCAGACCTCTTGGACGATGACTTCTGACAGTAAACAGTAATGATCAAAGAGTGACAGAAGAGGTGGTGCTGGCAATCTTGTCAACACTCATGCTGCGGGCTAACGGATAGAAACATAATATGGAAATGTTTGTTTCATGTCAGGTAAAAGACTGCGTGTGGCAAATAGTTAAAACTCCCTAAACTATTTCGAAAAACCCGCTTTCATCGCACATAATTCAAAGATAAATTGTATCTTTGTACTCGTCAAAGACTCTCAAAAAACAAAAAAGAATCATTTAAAACTATAAAAACAAAGACTATGAACGCAAAGTTAGAAGAAATTGACGGCTGGTATGTTGCCACGTTAGACGGTGAGTTGGATACTGCAGCAGCAGTTGGAGTGGAGGAAGTGCTGAAGCCCCTTTACACCAGCGACGGCAAGGATGTGATCATTGACTGCACCAGTCTGGAGTATATAGCATCCAGCGGACTGCGCATCCTCATCAGCATACTGAAAGGAGCTAAAAACGCAGGCAGCCGCGTGGTGATGCGTGGTGTCAACGATGACATCAAGAACGTCTTTAAGCTGACTGGATTCATCAACATCTTCGAGTTCGAGTAACTAAAACCAACCAACATCATGATGTTTGGTACCGATACCATGGACTGGCTGAAGCAAGGTAACAGCAGCAAACGACAAATTCTATGAGAGACTTCATCAAGAACCACACTGGCCTGACTATCATCATCGTGGCGGCCCTGCTTGTAGAGCTGACCACGGGCTTCATCTATTATAACAGTCAGGAAATCATCAAGAGTACGACCACAAAAGTGATGGAACGCGAGAACAACGCACTCTACCTTTGCATACGCAACAAACTGATAGAGGTGGAGGTGGTGCTCGACAACATGTCGTGGATTGTGACCGACGACCTGATACAGCCTGACTCGCTGACGAGGGAGACGTACCAGATTGTGCAGAACAATCCGATGATTCTGGGTAGTAGCATTGCCTGCATCCCCAACTTGTTTCCAGAGCGCGGATACTGGTTTGAGCCTTATTCTGTCCGACGGCCGAACGGCAGCATAGAGACCATGCAGTTGGGCGGTCCTGACCACGACTACACGAAGTCTGAGTTCTTCACTGTACCATTGTCCACGGGTAAGAGCTGTTGGTGTGAGCCTTATTGGGACCACGAGGGTGCCAAGGCACGCATCACGACGTACGGCGTGCCTGTCCGTAACGGTAAGGGCAAGACCGTCGCCGTGGTGGAAGCCGACCTCTCACTCGACTGGCTTGAAGAGATTGTCAACGAGGATAAAATCTACAAATCGAACGAACGCTTCCTTGTTACCGGCAGCCACAACCTGCTTGCAGGCGAAGATAATGAGCTGCTGAAGATGTCGCTGGATTATCTGGAAAAGGATACCGACAATCAGGGTTGCGTGACCATGGAGGATAAGAACGGCAAGAATAAGCTCTTATTCTATTCTCCTGTAGGTGGCAAGACGGACTGGATACTTCTGAACGTCCTGGACGAGAGCGAAATCTACGACCAGCTGCTTCGTACACGGATAAAACTTTTGCTGATGGTGATGGCTGGCCTGCTGCTGATAGGCTTTATCGTTTGGCGCTCGAAGCGCAACCTGGAGCGTCTGCGCCAGGTGAATGCCGAGAAGGAGCGCATCAGCTCGGAGTTACGCGTGGCCAGTCAGATTCAGCAGGGTCTGTTACCTAGGAGCAACCTGAAGCAGGACGATATAGATATTGCAGGTTCGCTGGTGTCGGCCCGTGAGGTGGGTGGCGACCTGTTCGACTATTTCATCCGCGGCGAAAAGCTGTTCTTCTGCATCGGCGACGTCAGCGGCAAGGGCACGCCTTCGGCCATGCTGATGGCAGGAACGCGCTCTTTCTTCCGTGCCTTCTCAGCACACGACAACAATCCTTCCCGCATCATGCGTCACATCAACGAGTCGCTTTGTCAGGGAAACGACACGAACATGTTCGTCACGCTGTTCATCGGTGTGCTCGACCTGCCTTCCGGCCACCTGCGTTACTGCGATGCCGGTCACGATGCACCGATTATTCTCTCTTCTCACTCCGCTCTTCTCACTCCTCTCGACTGCAACCCGCATTTACCCGTCGGCATCTTCGACGATGTGGAATACAATGTGCAGGAGACTCTCCTGACGGCCGGCAGCACGCTGTTCCTCTATACCGACGGACTGACGGAAGCCATGAATGCCGAGCGGAAGCAGTTCGGACTGGAGCGCATAGACGACGTGCTTAAGAACTGCATCGAAATAGGCGCCATGAGTCCCAAGGAAATCCTTGGTGCCATCAACAGGGCAGTCCACCGTTTTGTGAAGGATGCCGAGCAGAGCGACGACCTGACGTTGCTTGCCATCCGTTACATGCCGCAGGCAAAAGCGACAAATCTAAATAACTCTAAAACAATATTATGAAAAAAACCTTTTCATCGAAAATCGGAGTCCTCTTGGCTGCTGCGGGCAGTGCCGTAGGACTGGGTAGCATCTGGAAATTCCCATACATCGTGGGAGAAAACGGCGGCGGGGCGTTCATCATCTTGTATATTGTCTGTTCACTGGTCTTTGGACTGCCTTTGGTCATGAACGAGTTCCTGATAGGCAAGCTGTCGGGCAAGAGTGCATACGGTGCTTACCGCAACCTGAGCGGAACAAACAGGTGGCAGTGGCTCTCATGGATGAACCTGCTGTGTGTGCTGACCATCATGAGCTTCTATTTTGTGGTAACAGGATGGTGTATTTACTATATGGTCGAGGCCATGTCGAACACGTTCGCCGGTATGGATGCCAAGGCGCTGGAGGCTCACTTCGATACGTTTGAGGCCCAAGCTCTGGTCATGATCATGTATGCTGTGATAGCCATTGTGCTGACGGCATCGGTATTGTGGTTCGACGTCAACAAGGGTATCGAGCGCCTGAGTAAGATTCTGATGCCGCTGCTGTTCATCATCTTAATATTCATGGCTGTCCACATGGTATTCATAGACGGTGGAGCCACAGGATTAAAGTATTTGTTCGAACCTGATTTCTCGAAAATCACCTCAAAGGTCATCTTGCAGGCGATGGGGCTCAGTTTCTTCACGCTATCGGTAGGTGTGGGCGCGCTCATCACCTATGGTGGCTACATGCCCCAAGACCAGAATATCAGATCGACGTCGGTGCAAATGATCGTGCTTGTCCTCATCGTATCGTTGCTGGCAGGTATGATCGTCTTTCCGGCTGTGTTTGCCTTCGGCTTCAGTCCTGCAGAAGGACCGGAACTGACATTCGTCACGCTGCCAGCGGTGTTCCAGCACATGTTCAGTCCAACGGTGACCTGCACAATTTTCTTTGCACTGATGACCGTCGCTGCCCTTACATCGACCATCTCCATGATGGAGGTGATGGTGGCGTTCATCTGTGAAGCGTCATCAGACACCAAGCGGCCGCTCAACCGTCATCAGAGTGTAGTTGTGACGTCCGTGATACTGATACTTGTCAATGTGCTGTGCGTGCTGTCGATGACAGGCCATGCCAATTGGCTCAACGTGATGGGTCAGAACCTGTTCGACTCTGCCAATACTTTTGTCAATAACATCTTGATGCCTGTCGGCGCATTGGGAGGGGCATTGTTCACAGGATGGTTCGTACCGAAGACAAGGTATCAGGGTTCACGTGTGGGCTCATTCTTATACTTGGTGGTGCTGCGCTGGCTCGTTCCCATAGCCATCGTCATCATTTTCCTTGACTCTATCAATATTATATAAATCGATTCTACTACCCTATTATACCATAACTTAAAAACCAAAATAAAATGAGATCATCTTTGAGTCAAAGCCAGCTGGGCGTCTATTACGCCTGCGTTACCAATAATGACAGTCATGTCAACTACCAGAACGCGCTGTTGGTGGCGCTTCCGTCAGTCATCGATTTGAACCGTTTCCGCAAGGCGGTCTATGAGACCCTTTGTGCCCATCCGTACTTAGCCTCACATGTCGTGCTTGACGATAACGGACTGCCCCAGATGGAGAGCGGCGTGTTCCCCAGTTTAGAAGAAGCCGTTCCTGTCTTTTCCGTAAACTCCCTGGATGAAGTCCGTAGTAGTTTTGGACGCACCATGGACCCTCATGATGAGCGTCTCTGGCGTGCTGAAATCTATACGGTTCCCAGTGGTGAGGCATGGTTTTATGTTGACACGCATCATGTCATCACAGATGGTTTCTCGACAATACTCTTTAATCATGAAGTCGAACGATGCTATAATGGTCAGCAGCCTATAGGCGAGACGATAGACGGTGGCATCATTGCGCAGGAAGAAGAAGCGCTGCGTATGGACGAGGCCAAGATGGCGGAGGCGCGCGAGTGGTACGCCAAGACTTTCTGCGACGCTGCCGATACCGACTCCCTGCCGCTGCCGGAAAGCACACAGAAGACGGCAACCTCCGAAATCATTTACAAGCCCTACCCTTTATCTGTCTCTAAGGAAGATATCCAAGCCATCAGGCAGAAATGGAATGTCAAGGAAAGTACACTGATGCAAGCAACATGGGGTCTGCTCCTGGCTGCGTATAGTGCAGAAGACAAAGCCTCCTACTGCACCGTCTATCACGGTCGTTCAGACGACCGCTATAAAAACTCCATGGTCATGATGGTACACACCCTGCCGGTGTTTGTTCAGACACGTGCTGACGAGACCCTTGGAGAACTCTTCAGCACATTGAAGGAACAGATGGATACCGCCCAGCAGTTGCAACACTATGCTTACCAAGATGCCATCCGCGATCTGGGACTGAATAATCAAATGGTCTTTGTCTATCAAGGTAGCATCTTCGAAGACAGGTTATGTATGAATCTGGAAGGACAGCGCCTTTACACCCAAGACTTGCGTGCACTCACCCCTGGCTGGAAGCTCTCCGCTGAACTCATCACGTCAACCGAAGGTTATTCACTTAAGTTAGGCTACAATACCGCCGACTATTCCGAGGCATTTATGATAGAACTGGCGGCCTGCTACAGCGCCATCCTCCGTTCCATGCTCACGGCTGAGACGGTGAAGGATTTGGAATATGCTTTGCCCAATCAGGTGGAATGGCTGAACAGCCTTAACCCCACGCTGAAGCCTGCCCCCCAAGAGACGCTGGTGGAGCGCTTCAAGAAACATGTGGCCGAGCGGCCGAATGACATCTTCTGCGTGGCAGGCGACAAACGGCTCACCTTTGCCGAGGTCGATAAGCTTACCGACACCATCGACCCGTCATATACCGTCCGCTGCGGCGAACGCGTGGTAGGCTTCTCTGTTCCCCGCGACGAGAAGATGGTGCTGGCACCCCTGGCCATTGCCAAGGCAGGTCTCACACAACTGCCACTGGACAGCAGCTATCCGGAGGAACGACTGGAGTTCATGAAACAGGATGCATCGGCCTATGACGGCAACGATGCCTTGGTGCTCCTCTATACCAGCGGCACTACCGGTACACCTAAGGGCGTGATACTGAGTGAAGAGAACTTCCGCATCTTCACCGATTTCCACGTCAGGCATGTAGGTCTGAAAGTCGGTTCGCGCTATGCCACCTATGCCGGATATGGCTTTGATGCCTACCAGCACGACCTGTGGGCCTGCGCATGGGCTGGTGCTACCATCTATATTATACAAGATGACATCCGCTTCAACTTGGAGGGTATCTATGAATACATCTGCAAGGAAGGCATCACCCACTGCTTTATGACCACGCAGATGGCCACGCAGATGGCTCTCAACTATCCCGACATCCCGGGACTCCAGTATCTTGGAACAGGCGGTGAGAAGCTCATGAGCCTGAATCCGCCCTCCTACAACCTGCTCAATGCCTATGGTCCCACGGAGACCACCTGCTATGTATGCAGCCATTATGTAGATAAGAACGAGCCTAACATTCCCATCGGTAAGCCGAACGATGCGGTGGAACTCTATATTGTAAACCGTTTCGGAAAGCAAGTTCCTTGGGGTTCTTCCGGTGAGCTGATTATTGCCGGTCCGCAGGTGGGATTGGGTTATTTGAACCAACCTGAAAAGACCGCTGCAGCCTTCGTGGAGTGGAACGGAAAGCGTGTGTATCGAACGGGTGACATCGTGCGCTACCGCGAGAACGGCGACATCGAATTCGTGGGCCGTAAGGACGGTCAGGTGAAGATTCGCGGTTTCCGCATCGAACTGAAAGAGGTAGAGGCCGTCATCCGCCAATTCCCGGGCATCAAGGATGCGACGGTGCAGGCCTTTGACTATCCCACCGGCGGAAAATTCATTGCCGCCTACATCGTAGCAGACGAACCAATTGACATCAAGGCCATGAACAGTTTCATCATGGATCAGAAGCCACCTTATATGGTGCCCGCTGCCACGATGCAGATTGATGCCATCCCGCTGAACCAGAACCAGAAGGTGAACAAGCGCGCCCTGCCGGAGCCTGTATTCGGTGCTGCCGACGAAACTGAGGAAGTATCAGCTGCGCCGCTTAATGTCCTTGAGGAGCAACTGAAGGAAATGGTGGTGGGCGTGTTGAATAACGACGCTTTCGGTATCACTACCGACCTCCGTTATGTTGGACTCACCTCCATCTTGGCTATCAAGTTGGCGACACAGATTTACAAACGTTTCGGCCTACAACTGGACGCCAAGGTTCTCACTCAGGGTGCCACCATCCAGAAGATAGAGAACGAAATCCTGACTGCGATGCTGTCAGGCAATACTACTAGTGCAACTAGTACAACTAATCAAACTAGTCAGACTAGCGAAACCATTTCATCTCCGCTGAGCTATGCGCAGACCGGCGTGTATTTCGACTGCATGAAGAACCCCACTTCAACGCTTTATAATACCCCCATAAGCCTCACCTTCCCCATCGAGACCGATACTGAGGCCCTGAAGAAGGCTGCGGTTCAGGCTGTGGAGAATCATCCGGCACTCTTCGTACAGTTTACGACCGACGAGACAGGTATCGTGCAGGTAATGGGCGACCGTGAAACACCGGTAGAGGTTGAAGACTATACCATGAGCGAAGAGGAAACGATTGCTTTCCGCCACGGATTCGTACGCCCCTTCAATTTGGCTAAGGACCGCCTCTTCCGCTTAGCTACCATCCGTACGGAAAAAGCACTCTATCTATACTGCGACATTCATCACCTGGTATGCGACGGTTATTCCTACGATCTGTTCATACACGAGATCTGCAACCTTATGAATGGTCAGGAGATAGAACGTGAGATGTGTAGCTATCATCAGTTTGTTGCTGAGCAAAAGACCGCAGAAAAGGACAATGCCTTTGCCGAGGCTGCAGAGTTCTTCAAGCAGCGACTGTGCGAAGTGGAGGAAGTGACAGAGCTGGCTCCGGATCTTACCAATCCCCGTCCGCAAGGCGAGAACGGCCGTGTGTGCGCTCCTATCGTGTGGGACGATGCTGAGCAGCTGGCCAAGCAGCAGGGCGTGAAACCTTCGGCCGTACTGCTGAGTGCCGTTTTCTATAGTCTTGCCCGTTTCTCCGGCAACGACCAAGTGTGCATCACCACCATCTCCAACGGCCGCAGCAACCTGAAGGTGGCCAATACGATGGGTATGTTCGTGAACACCCTTGCACTCTCTTCCAAAATAGGTTCTCAGAGTGTACAGGAATTCCTGCACGAGAGTGCCGACACCTTTGAGCAGACCCTTGCTCATGAGAACTATCCCTTTGCACGTGTCGCCGCTGACTTCGACATCAAAGCTGATATCATGTTCGCCTACCAGATGGGTGTGCTGAGCGATTACCGCGTAGGCGGAAAGAAGGTGCAGGCCGACACAATCATGGAGCTGAATGTTCCTAAGTTCAAGATAGCCTTCTATATTACCGACGAGAGCGGTGAGCCTGTCGTGGCTGTTGAATATGACAACGGACAGTACAGCGAGGCGATGATGCAGAGTCTGGCACAGAGCGTGAGCAACGCCGTGAGCGCTTTTGCCGCCGCAGCCGACAAACCGCTGCGTAGCATCTCGCTGACTGACAACACCGGCATCTCCCTGCTGGATTCTTTCAACGAGACAGCAGTGCCTTACGACAACACGCAGACCATTGTTTCGATGTTCCGCCGTCAGGTAGCAGAGACACCCGACAATCTGGCTGTTGTCTATCATGACGTGCGACTCACCTACAAAGAAGTGGATGAAAAGACCGATGCCATCGCCGCCCTGATCCAGAGCAAAGTGGAGAGCGGGAAGGAGAATGTCGTCTCCATCCTCATTGGCCGTAGCGAGTGGATGGTACTGGCATCCTTGGGTGTGCTGAAGGCCGGCTGTGCCTATCAGCCGCTGGATCCCAGCTACCCCTCCGAACGCCTCAACTTCATGATGCAGGATGCCGACGCGAAACTGCTGATTGCCGAGGAAGAGCTGCAGGAGAAAGTCAGTGAGTATCAAGGCCCTGTGCTCTTGACAAAGGATTTGACAGACCTCTCAGGTGTTCCTCACCCCGTCACCGTCAAACCCGAAGACCTCTTCATCCTGCTTTATACCTCCGGCTCAACGGGCAATCCGAAGGGCTGTCAGCTGGAGCACGGCAACCTGGTATGTTTCTGCCATTGGTTCCAGCGTTATTACGACCTGAAACCTGGCGACAAGGTGGCCGCCTACGCCAGCTACGGTTTCGATGCCTGCATGATGGATATGTATCCGGCACTGACAACGGGTGCTGCCGTTGTGATTGTGGGCGATGACATCCGTATGAACCTTCCTGACTTGAATATCTATTTCAACGAGGAGGGCGTGACCCACTCGTTCATGACCACACAGGTGGGCTGCCAGTTTGCCATGAACTGCGACAACCACTCGCTGCGTCACCTCTCGGTCGGTGGTGAAAAGATCCTGCCGCTCACACCGCCAACGGCCTATCAGCTGCACAACGGCTACGGTCCTACGGAGTGTACCATCTTCACTACCACCTACGCCTTGGAAGAGTTCGAGCAGAACGCGCCTATCGGCAAGCCGTTGGACAACCTGCAACTCTTCATCGTGGATAAGGACATGAACCGCCTGCCACTGGGAGCTGCCGGTGAGATGCTGGTTTCCGGTCCTCAGGTGAGCCGCGGCTATCTGAACCTGCCGGAGAAGACGGCTGACACCTATATTCATTGGAACGGAAAGCGCTGCTACCGCACAGGCGATGTGGTGCGCTATCTGGCTGACGGTAACATCCAGTTTGTGGGACGTCGTGACGGACAGGTGAAAATCCGTGGCTTCCGTATCGAGCTCAAGGAGGTGGAATCAGTCATTCGCGAGTTCCCTGGCATTAGCGACGCTACCGTGCAGGCTTTCGATTATCCCAATGGTGGTAAGTTCATCGCGGCATACGTGGTGAGTGACCAGCAAATCGATATCCAGGCACTGAATGCCTTCATCCGCGACCGCAAGCCGCCCTACATGGTGCCTGCTGCCACGATGCAGATTCCCAGCATTCCGCTGAACCAGAACCAGAAGGTGAACCGCCGTGCCCTGCCTGCACCGCAGATACAGGTCGAGGAACACGATTATGTGGCTCCTGTAGGGGATGTAGAGACGCAGTTCTGTGACATCTTCGCTAGCATCTTGTCTCTTGACAAGGTGGGAGCTACTGATAATTTCTTTGAGATGGGCGGCACGTCGCTCATGGTGACCAAGGTGATTATTGAGGCCGATAAGGCTGGACACCATGTGGCATACGGTGATGTGTTCGATCATCCCACGCCACGCCTTCTGGCACAGTTTGTGGGAGGGGCTGCCCCTGAAAATGAGGTTGACACCGAGATTGAGAACTTCGATTATACAGGCATCGATGCCATCTTACAGCACAATAATATCGAGACGTTCCTGAAGGGTGAGCGTCAGCAACTGGGCAACGTTCTCCTGACAGGTGCCACGGGCTATTTAGGCATCCACGTATTGCGTGAGCTCATCGATAGCGATACCACAACCATCACGTGTGTTGTTCGCGGTAAAGATCAGGCTGCTGCTGAGCACCGACTGAAGAACTTGATGTTCTACTATTTTGAGAAATCATTTAAGGAACTCTTCGGTAACCGCCTCTTTGTGGTGAATGGTGACGTGACAGAGGATATGACGGGCATCCTGCCTGATGGACATCCTACCATCAACACCGTCTTCAACTGTGCTGCTAACGTGAAGCATTTCTCCAAGGGAACGGACATCGAGGACGTGAATATCGGCGGTGCTCAGCGCTGCGTGGAATTCTGTCTGAACACTGGCGCCCGACTGGTACATATTTCCACAACCTCCGTAGGTGAAGTATGGATTGTCCGCAACGATAGTGAACAGGTGCCCATGTTGGACGAACGCAAGCTCTGGTTCGGCCAGTTCCTCGACAACCGTTACATCCACTCCAAGTTCTTGGCAGAGCGTCTGGTGCTCGATGCCGTCGCCCACCATGGTCTGAGTGCCAAAGTGATACGCGTGGGTAATCTGGCACCGCGTAGCTATGACGGTGAATTCCAGGCCAACTTCAACACCAACAGTTATATGGGACGTCTAAAGGTGTTCCATACGTTGGGCTGCTGTCCTTATGACGGATATGATGAACATACCGAGATGTCTCCTATCAATGAAACGGCCAAGGCTGTGGTGCTCCTCGCTTCTACGTCCAAGGAATGTACTTTGTTCCAGGCTTTCAACAATCACACCGAACTATTAGGCGATGTGCTTCTCCTCATGGAGAAAGTGGGTCGTGAGATGCGCTTTGTGGAAGCTGATGAGTTCCAGCAGGCTATTGCTGCTGCTGGACAAGACCCAGAGAAGGCTAAATTACTTGCCGCTATGTTGGCATATCAGGACATGGCTCACGGACAAAAGGCTGTCATGATTGCGCGTGACAACCGATATACTTGTTCTGTTCTGCACCGTCTCGGTTTCCACTGGAGCGACACCTCCAGTGAATACATCGTCCAGATGTTGAGACAGATAGCCGCCTTCGGTTTCTTTGAATAATTGGAAATGACAGAAAGACAGCGTTTTTATCTGAGTTGGACGGTGATGGTCATAGCGGCCATCATCGTCATCTCAGCGAACACCATCTTCGTGCCGTCAGCATCGTATATAGCGCGAGACCTGAGTGTCAATGAGGCGGCTATGTCATCAAATATGGTGTTCAGCCGCATGAGCATGATTATCTGCATGTTCTGCTTTGCAGCCTTTGCAGACCTGTTTACGTCGCGACGGTTGATGCAGACAGGATTGGTGATCTGTATAATCAGTTGTGGGCTCAGTGCTCTGTCAAAGAACATCTATGTGTTCGACCTGGCCCAGATCCTTGAGGCCGTTTCCCGGGCCACGATTATGCTGACGATGCAACTCTGGATAGCAGGAATCTCTAATAAGGAGAACCTGGCAAGCCGCCTCAGCTGGTACACCATCCTGATAACCATTTCGCCCATCCTGGCACCGTCAGTGGGAGGCGTGATTACAGAGTGGGCATCGTGGCAGTACTGCTTCATCGTGCTGGGTATACTCAGTCTTGCCATGCTGGCAGGTATGAGTGTGTTCCGCATTCAGGAGAAGAGCGCCGGGGAACAGGCACAGGCTAAGGCAAAGTTTGCGCCCATGGAGACGCTGCGCACCTACAACGAGGTCATCCGACGTTCGCCGCTGCTGCCACTGAGTTTCTCGTTAGCATGGATGGCATGGTTCGACGGTGGCTTCATGGCCATTGTGTCGTTCCTTTTTGTCGACGAACTGGGGTTGAACGCGGCTGAGCTGGGTGGCATCATCATGGTTTATGTGGCGGGTGCCTTTGCGGGGCGCTTCCCCATCATGTATATCCAGAAGCACTATGGACCTCGTGTCACTTTCCTTTACCATCAGGCGGTCGTGTTGTTGGCAACCTTCGGTGCACTCGGCTACCGACTGATTACAGGCCATCACGACATCATTGAGATTGCCATCGTGATGGCCGTATTCGGCTTCGGCTTCAGCGGCATGTATATCTACTGTCTTCGCAACAGCATGGTGATAGAGCCGGAGAGGAAGAGTGTCTATACCAGCCTGTTCAACACCGTCTACAGTGTCGCTGCCTTAGCGGGCGTACTGACGATACAAGGGCTGTATCTGGTAAAATTCAGTTCTGTACACATCTTCCAGACACTGACCGCGACAGCTGCCGTCTTTATGCTGGTGGGCACGGGCCTGCATCTGAAAGCACTTAAAAAATTGAATAATAATCTATAACAAACAAAGCTATGACTATTAAACCCGTCATCAACCTAATACAGCGCCAAGCAGCCTTGACGCCCGACAATACGGCCATCGTATATGATGGAAGAAGTTACACGTATCGTGACGTGATGGCCCAGGCCTGTGGTATTACTCAGCAGATCAGAGAAGCAGGGTTAGCCAAAGACGACGTTGTGGGCATTCTGATACCACGCAACCAGTGGCTTGCCATGGCGCCTGTTGGCGTATTGGCTGCCGGATGTGCCTATATGCCTCTGGATCCCGCCTATCCTGCAGAGCGTCTGAGTTTCATGTTGAGCGACAGCCATGCGAAACTGCTGATAGCCGACCGCGACGTGCTCTGCAACAGCGGACTGACCATGAATGACGGGCTTGTAGTCATAGAGGATGAGCATATACCTGTCTTATTGACCGATACGTTGACACCTATCAACGAGGCATCTGCTCTGAACGAGGAGCCATCGTCGGCAGACGCGCTTGCCCTGCTCATCTATACAAGCGGTTCAACAGGCCAGCCCAAGGGCTGTATGATAGAACAGGGTAACATCAGCTGCTTAGTGGAAGAGGCTGAGCAGACAATGGTGCTTGACGGCAACAGCCGGGTGGCTTCTTATGCGAGCTTCTCGTTTGTCCCCACGGTGCAGGACATCTTCGGCACGCTCTCGACGGGTGGTACACTCTATATCATCCCCGAAGATGTGAGGTTCGATTTTGTCCGTCTGGCACAGTTTATCAACGACAATGCCATTACCCATATCATTATGAGCACCATGACGGGTGCCCAGTTTGTGACTACCGACGACTGCCCGTCACTGCGCTGTCTCTCTGTAGGCGGTGAAAAACTGAATCCTGTGACACCACCATCGGGACTGACATTCCTGAATGTCTATGGTTCGTCGGAGTGTTGCGGCATGATCACATGCCACGCCGTGAAAGGCGACGAGGCGAATGTGCCCATTGGCAAGGCGCCTGGTACTTACCGCCTGTATATCGTTGACGAGGACGGACAGCCGGTGGCAGACGGTGAGGCTGGCGAGCTGTGGGTAAGCGGTCCGCAGCTGTGCCGGGGCTATCTGAACCACCCCGAACTGACGGCCACGGTCTTCATCGACAACCCATTCAACGATGCTCATGAGGAAGGTTACGAACGGGTGTTCCGCACGGGTGACTTCGTGCGTCGTGATGCCGAAGGTCGTCTGTTGTTTGCTGGCCGTCGTGACGGACTGGTCAAGATACGTGGCTTCCGCGTGGAGTTGCGCGAAGTAGAGGCCGCTGTGCTTACATGCCCCGGTGTGACAGGAGCAACGCTACAGTCGGCCAGCGACCCGCTGAACGGTACCTATATCGTGGCCTACGTCACGGGGGAGGGCAGACTTGACGATAAGGCCATCAAGCAGCATGTGGCAGACCTGAAACCTGCGTACATGGTGCCGGAGGTAGTGATGCAGCTGGACAAGATTCCACGTAACAATAATGGCAAGGTAGACCGCGAACGACTGCCCAAGCCAAAGAGAGGCACTTCGATAGCGAAGAGTGAAGAGGGAAGAGTGAAGAGGGAAGAGTTTGTGGCGGAGAACGACCTGCAAAGGGAACTTCACGAGATCGTTGCCGACGTGATTGGCACGGATGACTTTGGTCTCAACACACCGCTCTCATTGGCAGGCATGACATCGGTGTCGGCTATCAAGGTCTGCAGTCTGTTATATAAGAAGTATGGTGTAAACGTTGATGCCCGCAAGCTGGTAGCCAGCGGTGACATCCGAATGCTGGAACAGGCAGTTGGTGGCACTTCGCTAGTGAATAGTGAAGAGAGAATAGTGAACCAACGGTCAACGGCCGAAGGGGAGGTCGATAGTGATTTTTCCTTCCCCTTGACCTCTGCTCAGACGGGCGTGTTCGTGGACCAGGCCGCAGCCCCCGATACCACGCTGTACAATCTTCCGGGACTGATTTCTTTCAGCACAGATATTGCCACAGACGCGATCAAAGAGGCGGTGGTGAAGGTCGTCGGCAAGCATCCGTTGATGAATGCTGTCGTACAGATGGATGGCAGCGAGACGAGGCTGACCATTCGTCCCTTTACGCCACAAATAGAGGTTATAAAACTGGCAGAGGCCGACGTGGCGCAACACGCCTGGGGGTTCATCCGTCCCTTCAGCCTCTACGAGGGACCACTTTACCGCTTCGAGATACTGGTCACCCCCGTGACCCACTACCTGTTGATGGATATTCATCACCTCATTTTCGACGGTTCGTCTTTCGAGATATTCCTTTCCCAGTTATGCCGTGTGCTCGACGGTTTACCCATCGAGGACGAAGGTAAGACCTACGCTGAATATGCCTTACAGCAGGGAGATCCGGAGGCAGGAGCCGACTATTTTGCCAAGTTGCTGAAAGACTTCGACCACAGCACCCTGATACCATCCGACTGTCCGGCAGAGGATACAGAAGGATGCGTCTCGACCATCCGGCGCCCTATCGATATGGAGCATCTGACTGCGTTCTGCCGTCAGCAGGGGGTTACGCCGGCCTCAGTTACATTGGCTGCCGTGGCCTATACGCTGGCACGCTATTCGGGTGAGCGTTGTGCTGCACTATGTACTGTCAGTAGCGGACGCGCATATCCGGGGATTTCAGATACCACAGGCATGTTTGTCAACACACTGCCGTTGTATGTTGCCCTCGATGGACAGGGAACGGTGGAAAACTACCTCTGGAAGGTAAACGACATGCTCAATGCGACCATGTGCCACGAAGACTATCCGTTTGCCAAGATTGCCGCCGACTACGGCTTCAACCCACAGACAGCCTTTGTCTATCAGATTGGCGTGATTGGCGTGCACAAGGCAGGGGGGCATGAAGTCACGTGGAAACGGCTCAGCGTGGACAAGCCGAAGTTCCGCCTGGAGGTGCTTGTCGAGGACGACGGCTGGCACGTGGACTACGACAACAGCTATTACACCCCGCAGCTGATGCAGGACTTCGCACAGTCGCTGTCGGCCGTACTGGAACGGTTCATATCTGCCGTGGGCAGTGACGTACTGAAAGTCTCTGTGGTCGACGACGAACAGGAACAATGTCTCGCAAAGATTCGCCAGACGGCTACGGGTGAGGCGCCGTTTAAGTTCTTCCACGCGTGCATCAGTCATTTCGCACAGGAGCAGCCTGGGCAAGAGGCACTGGTGGCCTGCGATGCCACCTATACCTACAAGGAGATGGACGAACTGACCAACCGCATAGCCAATGGCCTGCTGCAGCGGGGCGTCAAGTCGGGCGACCGTGTGGCCCTGTTGCTGCCGCGTACCAGTCGTCTCATCCTCTCGATGTTCGGCGTACTCAAGGCTGGTGCTGCCTACATCCCCTGCGACCCAGACTATCCCGAGAATCGCGTGAAGCTCATCCTCGAAGATAGCGAGGCGAAACTGACCATCACACCAGAGCTGGCCGAAGAGCTCCTCCGTTCTGCCTGTTGCGATGCCATCGCAACAAACATAACGGGCGATGACCTGGCTTATCTTATTTATACCTCAGGTTCCACAGGCCGACCGAAGGGTGTGATGCTACGCCACGAGGGCATCTGCAACTACCTGTACGGTCATCCGGCCAATGTCTTCGCCAATGCCGTGCAGACCGATGCGTCGCGCATTCTCAGCGTCACCACCATCTCGTTCGATGCGGCCTTGCAGGACATCGGCATGGCCTACTACAACGGCAAGACACTCATCCTCGCTACAGAGGAGCAGGCCAACAATCCGCTCGAACTGGCGCAGCTGATCCGCGAACAGCACATCGACATGGTCAGTGGCACACCGTCACGCTGGCAGACCTGGCTGACGAGCGACGACTTCTGCCAGGCCATCGGCGGGGTTAGAATCTGCCGTGCCGGTGGAGAAAAGTATCCGCAGCAATTGCTCGACCAGCTGCGCAGCATCACGAAGGCACGCCTCTTCAACTGCTATGGCCCTACGGAGATTACTGTGGCTTCAAACAACGCCGAACTGACGCATGCCTCCCTCATTACGGTCGGCAAGCCGCAGTTGAACGTCAAGGAGTACATCGTCGACGGCGATGGCAACGAACTTCCTGTGGGCGTGGTGGGCGAACTGTACATCGGTGGTAAGGGTGTGGCCCGAGGCTACAACAACCTCGATGAGATGACCCGCGAGCGCTTCGTGGACTATCATGGCGAGCGTATTTATAAGTCGGGTGACTATGCCAAGTGGCTGCCCGACGGTAATGTCGTCGTCCTCGGCCGTACCGACCACCAGATCAAGTTGCGTGGTCTGCGCATCGAACTGGGTGAGGTGGAGAGTGCCATCCTACATGTGGATGGGGTGAAACAGGTGGTGGTTACCATCCGGCAGATAGGTGGCATGGAGCACCTCTGCGCCTACTTCACTGCCGACCGCGAGATAGACACGACTGCCATGCGGACAGCCATCAGCAGCCATCTCACCGACTATATGGTGCCAACGGCTTACATGCAGTTAGACCACATGCCGATGACGCCCAATGGCAAGACCGACATCAAGGCACTGCCTAACCCGCAAGTACAGATGGTACAGGGCGGTTCGGGAACGGCATCGTCGCGGCGCCTTACCCGCATAGAGAAGGAACTGCAGGGCATGGTAACGGAGATTCTGGGCGTTGAGAATGTCGACGTGGAATGTCCGTTGAGCATGGTCGGACTGACCTCCCTGTCGGCCATCCGCTTAGCGATCCTAATCCAGCAGTGCTACGGCGTCACCCTCCAGGCAAAGAAACTGGTGAAAAACTGTACGTTGATGAGTATCGAGGACGAAATCCTGACCGCAATGCTCTCAGGAAGGGCTGATAATGCAACTAGTCCTTCTAGCACTTCTAGTCTTTCTAGTTCTCCCTGTTCATCCCCGCTGAGCTATGCCCAGACAGGCGTCTATTTCGACTGCCTGAAAAACCCGACAGCCATACAATACAACATCCCCCACATGGTGACATTTCCCAAAGATGTTAACCCCAATGCCCTGGCAGAGGCTGTCAGGACGCTGGTCGGGAAGCACCCGCAGATGACGGCTCGTTTCGAACAGACAGCAGAGGGTATCGTACAGACCGTCAATCCTGAAATGACGATCGATATTGCTGTTAAGACCATGAGTGAGGATGAGTTACAGCAGTACAAGCACGACTTTGTACGCCCCTTCGATCTTGCCACCGCCCCGCTCTGCCGTTTCGAGATTGTGACCACCCAGCAGGCTGTCTGCCTGCTCTTCGATGTCCATCACCTCGTCTTCGACGGCGCCTCTACCGACATCTTCTTCCGTCAACTGTGTCGCTTGCTCGACGGTTCTCCCGTTGAGGACGACGCGCTCTCTTACCCCGCCTATGTCATGGACGAAAAGGCTGCTGAGGACGGCGAGGACTATCAGAAGGCCAGGGACTTCTTCAACGAACGGCTGTCGGTGGTAGAAGCTGCCACTGAGGTGCGGCCCGACTTGCCGAATCCGGTGACGGGGACGGTCAATGAGGCCATATCCGCTCTTGATATCAAGACTATCGAAGCTTTCTGTCGAACGCATCAGATTACACCTGCCCATCTGACCTTGGCGGCTGTCTATTACGCCCTATCGCGCTTTGCCAATAGCGAGCAGGTGTGTATTACCACCGTCTCCAGCGGACGCTCCGACCTGCGCATCCGCAGTACTGTGGGCATGTTTGTCAACACCTTGGCCATGACTGCTACCATTGGCAAACAGAGCGTCAGCGATTTCCTGCAGGAAGTGAGCACAAACTTCGATGAGACGCTCAGCCATGAGAACTATCCGTTCGCACAAATTGCTGCCGACTATGGCCTCGCGCCTGAGATACAGTTCGTCTGTCAGCTTGGCATGGACAGCCAGTACACCGTCGGTGGCACACCTCTGAAAATGGAGATACTGGGTACCCATACACCGAAGTTCCCCATCACCTTCTTTATCGCTCCGGCCAATGGTATTCCCAGCGTCTGTGTGGCCTACGACAACGGCAAGTACTCCGCCCGCTTGATGCAGAGCCTCGCCGAGGCTGTCAAGGTGACGGTAGAGCGCATGATTGCCAAGCCCGATGCCGCCCTGACCAGCATCAGCATTGTCAGCGACGAAGAGGCTCAGCGCATTATCAAGATAGGTACGGGTAAAGAGATTGACGTTGACCTGAGCAAGACCTTCGCCAACCTCTTCACCGAACAGGCCAAGCGCACACCCGATGCTCCTGCTGTGGTGGACAGGGACAGTCAGTTGACCTATGGCGAGATGGACCGCTATTCGAATGCGCTGGCGCGTCAGTTGATCGACTTCGGCGTACAACCCAACGACTTCGTTTGTGTGATGCTCGACCGTTTCAAGGAGTTTCCGTTGGCTGTATTGGCTATCCACAAGGCCGGTGCTGCCTATACGCCACTGGACTTCGAATATCCCAACGAGCGACTGAGTTATATGCTCGAGAACTCAGAGTCGAAGGTGCTGATAACCTCCCACGACGTCCTGGAAGCCAAACAGGCGGAAGGCGACTTCAGCACCGCCGCTGCCAAGACGTTCTTCATCGACGACTTCATGACCACTGTGGTCGGCGATTCTGTCGCCGACGCTATCGATTTATCTTCTCCTGACGGCCTTGCCTACATGATCTACACCTCTGGCTCGACGGGTAAGCCCAAGGGTGCTATGCTTCATCAGGCAGGATTGCGCAATTTCATAGCAGTTGTCATTGATATGGAGCAGCTGACAGGGGAAGACCGTATCAGCGGCCACCGCTCGTTCTCGTTCGATGCCCATATTGAGGATATGTATCCTGTGCTGACGCTGGGTGGTTCGTTCCACATCATGCCGACGGAGATTCGTAAGGACCTGACGCTTATCCGTCAGTTCCTCTTCGACCACCAGATTACGGGTGGAGGCTATTCGACAGCGATGACCTCGCTGTTGCTCAATACCTTCGACGACCTGCCCATCCGCTTTACCACGGGCGGTGGCGAGAAGATGGACGGCGTGTATAGCGACCATATAGAGATTATCAATGTCTATGGTCCGACGGAGTGCACCGACGACACCTCTTATTATAGCATTGCTCCAGGACGTCGCGTAGAGAATATTCCTATCGGTCAAAGCGTGGCCAATAACTGGAACTTCATTGTTGATACGGCTGGCCATCTGGTGCCACAAGGTGTAGCTGGCGAACTGTGCTTTGCCGGTGTGCAGGTCGGTCGCGGCTATTGGCGACTGCCCGAGCGTACCGCTAAGTCATTCGTTGACTGTCCGTTTGTCAAGCAGGATCGCTGGGGGCGTCCTGTTCGTATGTACCACACTGGCGACCTCTGCCGATGGAATGAGGATGGCCAGATAGAGTATATGGGACGTATTGACACACAGGTGAAACTGCGTGGCTTCCGCATAGAATTAGGAGAAATTGAGAGTAAGGCACTAAATATTGACGGCATCCGTCAGGCTGCTGCCGAAGTGCGCAAGGTGATGGGTAATGAACACCTGGTGCTCTACTATACGGTGGTCGATGGTTTTGCCATCGGAGAAGACGATATCCGCAAGACCCTTGCCGCCTCGTCGTTGGCCGACTACATGGTGCCTGATGCCTATATGCAGATGGACAGTATGCCGATGACACCTAACGGTAAGATCAACCGCAAGGCATTGCCTGCACCTGAGATGAAACGTGCCACCGAATATGAGCCACCGAAGGGTGAGAATGAAGAGCTGTTCTGCAGTATCTTCTCCGAAATTCTGAAGATTAAGGAGGTGGGCGCTACCGACAACTTCTTCGAAATCGGTGGTACCAGCATCAATGCCATCAAGGTGATTGTCGAGTCCAGTAAACACGGTGTGCAGATTGTCTTTAATGATCTCTTCAACCAGAAGACGCCGAGGGCTCTGGCGGCATTTGTGGATGCTAGCCAAACTAGC
Source organism: uncultured Prevotellaceae bacterium (assembly GCA_902768105.1). Classification (GTDB taxonomy): domain Bacteria; phylum Bacteroidota; class Bacteroidia; order Bacteroidales; family Bacteroidaceae; genus Prevotella. The sequence continues at coordinate 4,945 of CACXJZ010000006.1, read as the reverse complement.
CAGACTAGTGATACTAGTCCAACTAGTCTAACTAGCCAGGCTAGGCAGGCTGGCCCTCAAGCCGATAGTCCTGAGGCGGCGCGATTCGCCCCTCTTAACGCCCTGCTATGCACCAATACGCTCGATAGCTTCCGGGAGGGCAAGCGTCAGACCATCGGTGATGTGCTGCTGACAGGTGTCACAGGCTATCTCGGCATCCACATCCTCCATGAGTTGCTGAGCAATTATCACGGCAAGATTCTCTGTCCTGTACGTGCCAAGGGTAATGATGAGGCGATGAGTCGCATCAAAACGCTGTATTTCTATTACTTCGGTCGTACAGAGGCCTTCAGTCATTTCGACGAGCGTGTCACAGCCTTTGTCGCTGAGGTGACCCAGCCCGACGGTCTCGATAGCATCACCCAGCAGGGATTGACTGTTGTCAACTGCGTGGCTAACGTGAAGCACTTCTCTGCCGGCAACGACATCGAGATGGTCAACATCGAGTCGGTACGTCACCTGATCGGGTTCTGCCTGCGCACGGGTTCGCGTCTTATTCACATCTCTACCAACAGCATTGCCGGCCTCAGCGTTGACAACGTACCTGGCCCTGAGGTCAAGTTGACAGAGCAGAGTTTTTATATCGGACAGAACGTCAGCGAACGTAAATACACCTACTCCAAGTTCAAGGCCGAGGAACTGGTGCTCGATGCCATCGCCCATCACGGACTGAATGCCAAGATTATGCGTGTCGGAAACCTCTCGGCGCGTCAGAAAGATGGTGAGTTCCAAATCAACTTCAACACCAACAATTTCCTCGCACTCCTGCGAGCTTTCGTCGTCATCGGCATGGTACCCTACGAAAAACTCAACGTCCGTTTCGAGTTCTCACCCATCGACGAAGTCGCACGCGCCATCATGCTCCTCGCACAGTCCCCGGAAGACTGCATCGTGTTCCATCCCTACAACATCCATCAGCAATTCCTCAGCGACGTACTCAACGGATTCGCCCAGGCTGGCATACCCCTCAAGCATGTCGAATCTGAAGAGTTCAGTCAGCGACTCAACACGATGATGGACAATCCCGATCTCGTCACACTGCTCCGACCACTGATGGCCTACAACCTTGGAAGCAACCGGAATATCCGTAACATTGAGTGTACTAACGACTACACCACCCAGGTGCTCTACCGCCTCGGTTTCCAGTGGCCTCCGACTGCAGCCGACTACGTCCACCGGTTTGTGGATACCATCACAGGCTACGACTACTTCACGGTGTAGGGCGCGGACGAGTGGTGCTGGCTATCTTGTCAACGTTCATGCTGCGGGCACTGGCGTCGAAGATGTCCTTGTAGAGACCGCCCTGCTGATAGACCTCGGCGGGAACGCCTGACTGGACCACGTGGCCGCGCTCGAGCACGTAGATGTAGTCGGCATCGATAATCTGCCCGATGTTGTGGGAGATGATGATGACGGTGCGGCCCTGCTTGATGGCATCGATACTAGCCTTGATCTGCTCGGTGGCAATGGCATCGAGGCTGGCCGTGGGCTCGTCGAGGAAGATGATGGGCGGGTTCTTGATGAACATACGGGCAATGGCTACTCGCTGCTGCTGACCGCCGCTGAGCTGCGTGGCAGGGGTGTCGAAACCGTGGGGCAGCTGCATCACCTGGTCGTAGATATATGCCTGACGCGCTGCCCATACCACATCGTCGTGGGTGGCTTCAGGACAGCCGTACTTGATGTTCTCCTCGATGCTGCCATCGAAGATGTGGTTCTTCTGCAGCACCAGCCCCACATGGTCGCGCAGGCAACGCGTGTCCCACTGGCTCAGCTCCACGCCGTCGAGCCGGATGCTGCCGCAGTCGGGGCTGTAGAACTTGTCGAGCAGGTTGACGAGCGTGCTCTTGCCGGCTCCGCTCAGTCCGACGAGTGCTGTTATCTTGCTACTCTGGATGTGCATGGACACATCGGTCAGGGCTTTGGTGCCGCCAGGGTAGGTGAAATCCACGTTCCGCAGCTCGAAGTCGCCCTTGACCTCGCTGGACTGGTAGGTTCCCGACAGCTCCACCTCGTCGTCGGCCTTCAGGATGCCGAAGAAGCCCTCGGCATAGATGAGTGCGTCGTTCATGTCGTCGTAGATGCGGTGCAGCTGTCGTATGGGTGCGCTGACGTTGGCAAAGAGCATGACGTGATACATGATTTTTCCGATGGTCATGTCAGGATAGCCAGTGAGCACGAGATAGGCCGTGAGGATGATGATGAGCACGGTGCCTATCTGTTCGAGAAAGCTCTTCAGACCATTAAACATATAGCTCTGCTTGCGCAGGTTCAGCTGCATGCCCGTCATGTTGCGCTGCAGGTCGGCCTGACGGTCGGCCTCGATGCGCTCGCGATTGAAAGACTTGATGACGGTGATGCTCTCGATGATGTTGAGAATGCCCTGACTCACGGCCTGATGGCCTCCGAAGATGTTGCGGCGCCCGCCCTTCATGTGGCTGGCCTGAACGTAGGTGACCCAGAAGTAGATGGGGATGATGCACAGGGCCACCAGTCCTACGTAGAAGTTGGCGGCGAACATAAGGATAAGGGCGAGCAGGGCGCTGGTGAAGAGCGGCAGTATCTCGATAAAGAAGTTGTTGACGGTGTTCGACAGGCTCATGATGCCCCGGTCGATGCGTGACTGCAGCTTACCGGTCTCGTTGCCCTCGGAAGTGAAGAACGCCATGCGGAACGACAGCATACGCTCCACGACACGCAGCGAGAGGTCGCGGCTGACGAGGATGCGCATGCGCTCGCCGTAGTAGCGCTGAAAGAAGGTGACGACGGCGCTGATGACCTCCTTGCCCAGCAGGACAATGCTGATGAACGTGAGCAGGTGGACAGCACTCTTCCACGAGAACCCCTCGGGTGCCTGCATGAGTGCGTTGATGCTATCGACGGCACGGTCGAGCACGACGGCATTGACCTGCGCCATCAGCGAACCGATGAGCGTCAGCACCAATGTCAGGGTGATGAGCCATTTGTAGGGCAGCACGTAGGGAAGGATGTTCTTCAGGAGCCCCCAAATAGTCATCTTGCCCGCCCCTTCAGGTGTCGGCTGTCCGTTCATGCTCGTTTGAGTTTTCGCAGGGCCTTGTCACGTATCTGACGTACACGCTCACGTTTCAGGTTGAGCTCCATGCCTATCTCTATCATCGTCAGACGCTGGCAGCCCACTCCGAAGTAACGGGTGATGACGGCACGCTCGCGCTCGTCGAGCACGTGCATGGCACCAACCATCTGGTCTGACAGCGTCTGCTGCTCCAGACTGGCATCGGCGGGTGTGGCGTCCTTGTCCTCGAGCACGTTGAGCAGGGTGAAGTTGTTGTTGCTGCCTACGGGCAGCGACTCGTCGGTGGAAACGAGCAAGGCACGTCGGCCACCCGCCTGGGCTTCTTGTCCCTTGATGTACTTCTCGATGGCCTCACGGATGTAGGGCGCAGCGAAGGTGACGAAGGGTTTGCCGCGCGACTCGTCATACTTCTGGGCAGCCTTCAGGAGCCCGAGGTTACCCTCGCTGACAAGGTCGTCGAGGTCTGCCAGCTTCTTGCTGTACTGGCGCGCGATGACGGTCACGTAGTGCAGGTCGTCGGGCGTGAGTTGCCGGCCGTTGTCAGTAGATAGTTTTTCCTTTGTTGTCATGTTCATGTAGCTTTAGGTGCTGCAAAGATAGTGCAAACCGAGCGAAATACAAAATAAATTTATATTTATTTTTTATATAAAAAAAGTTAAGCGGCAGCAAATTCTTCACTCTTAACTCTTCACTCTACACTAAAATTCGTACCTTTGCAGTTTGAAAACCAATATATTTACGTTGGGTTTTCACTGCTACGTCAGAAAAAGAATAATGATTGTAATAATAAAACAGGTATGAAAAAGAAAATGTTATGGATTGCAGTTGTGGCTGCAATGACAGTATCATGCGGAGGAGGCGGCGGACGTCCCACCTTTGGCGACAACGAGTATCCCGTAGTGGCAGCAGGCACGTCAGAAGCTGACATGCAGACCACGTTCCCCGCTGTTATCAAGGGCGTTCAGGACGTGGAGATTCGTCCGAAAGTACAGGGCTTCCTGACACAGATTAACGTGAAGGAAGGTCAGACGGTAAGTGCCGGACAGGTGCTGTTTGTGATTGACAACGAGACCTTCCAGGCACAGGTGCGCCAGGCACAGGCTTCCGTCAATGCTGCACAGCAGTCGGTGAACAACACCAAGCTGACCTACGAGAACGCCATGCGTCTGCACGAGAACAATGTCGTGGGTGACTACGAGCTGCAGACGGCCAAGAACAACTACGAGAGTGCGCAGGCACAGTTGGCACAGGCACAGGCAGTACTGGCATCGGCCAGGGAGAACCTGTCGTTCTGCTTCGTGAAGAGCCCCGCAACGGGCGTCGTAGGCACGCTGCCTTTCAAGAAGGGTGCGCTGGTGAGCGGCTCGAACGTGCTGACAACGGTATCGAACATATCGTCGATGGACGTATATTTCTCGGTGTCTGAGAAAGAGGCCATGCAGATTTCGCAGGCCGGACTTGAGACACTGCCTGCCGTGAAGCTGAAGTTGTCGGACGGTAGCATGTATGACAACGAGGGCAAGGTGACGAAGATGAGTGGTGTGATTGATGCCTCAACAGGTTCCGTACAGCTCATCGCATCGTTTGCCAATCCGCAGAAACTGCTGAAGAGCGGTGGTTCAGGCACGATCATCATTCCCCGTCTGAGCACCAACGCCATCATCATTCCGCAGTCATGCGTCAGCGAGGTGCAGAACAAGAAGTTCATCTACCTGCTGGGCAAGGACAACAAGGTGGTCTATACGGAGATTCAGGTTGACCCGCAGAACGATGGAAATAACTACATTGTCACAGACGGTTTGAAGCCTGGCGACAAGTATGTGACCAACGGTATCACAAAGCTGTCGGACG
>CACXJZ010000005.1 GCA_902768105.1 uncultured Prevotellaceae bacterium | reverse complement strand
TTGCGGGGATAAAGAACGGCAGTTGTGGGGACAAACTGGCGCTCTTCTCGGGTAAAGGGCGTACGGGGAAATGGTTTGCCGCGTTCGGGGAAATTGTTTGCCGCGAGCGGGGAAACCGTTTGCTGCGGTCGGGGAATTCCTATGCTACTTTGCTTCCTTTTGCACTACAGGTTGATGATGCAAAGATACGATGATTATTTGAAACAGCCAAACATTCGGGTAGAAAAATGACGATGTAGGGTAGTGAACTAAAAATTACTAAATATGTTGCAAAGATACGAAAAAAATATGAAGAATGGAATGAGAATAATGAATAAGTTTGTATCTTTGCAATCTATATAAATAAAGTGTAGCATATGAAAAAGGCATTATGCATTGCATTGTTTATGATATTAACGATACCGACGATGCTATTCGGACAGAGTTATAAGCAGTTATGGAAGCAGGTGGAAGAGGCCCGCGAGAAGGATCTTCCGCAGCAGGTCATCAAACACGCACAGCAGATTGTGACGAAGGCGCGCAAGGAACGACAGTACGGACATCTGCTGAAGGCGCAGCTGACGGCACTCGAAATGCAGTGTGAGGTGGCGCCCGACTCGCTGAAGCCCTGGGTGGGCCGCATGGAGCAGGACCTGCGCGTGACACAGGACGGTGCTTTGCGTGCCGTCTATGCAACGGTGCTGGCCCGTCTCTACAACGAGAACAGTTACCAACTGGGCGACTCGTCGAGCATCCTTGCGAAGGAGTACCGAGAGATGGCGCTGGCCGACCCTGCGCTGCTGGCCCGCACGAAGGCCAAGACCTTCGAGCCTTACGTGGTGAAGGCTAAGGACAGCCGCTACTTCGGCGACGACCTGCTGAGCCTGATAGGACGTACGCTCGTCACGTACAGCGAGATGCACCGGCAGTACGTGGCTCAGGGCAACCGTCCGGCAGCCTGTCTGAGTGCGCTGTGGGAGATGCAGCAGGACCGCCCCTACACGAGCGACTGGAAGCAGGCACCCTACATTGCGAAGATTGACTCGCTGATTCGTGAGTACGGTGACCTCGACGTGAGTGGCGAGCTCGCCATTGAGCGATATTACTACATGGGCAGATACGGTCGTGCCACAGAGGCAGAGCGACTGAGCTACATCCACGAGGCGACGGCCCGCTGGCAGAAATGGCCGCGCATGAACCAGCTGCGTAACGAGGAACAGCAGATGACCAACCCGCAGTTTGAGGTAAGCATCGGCAGGGAGCTGGTGAACAGCACGGCGACGCAGCAGGTGGAGATTGAGGACCTGCGCAACGTGGCAAGTCTGACGATGCGTATCTACAAGACCACGTACAACGGACGACAGGCATCAGAGCTGGACATTGACGACGAGGACGACTGGAAGAACGTGAAGAAACACCTGACGCTGCTGCCGGAACTGACGCAGACGCACAACTACACAGGTCGCGCTCCCCACGAGGAGTTTGACGACTCGATGACCATTGGTCAGTTGCCCTTAGGCGTCTATGTCATAGAGCTTGAGGCTAACAGCCGACAGCCCAAAGCCAGCAGCCTGACCACGCACCACCTGCTCTACGTCAGCAACCTGTTTGTGATGAACGAGCCGTTGCCCAATGAGAAAGTGCGCTTCGTGGTGGTAGATAGCCGGACGGGACAGCCCGTGAGTGGTGCGAAGCTGGAGTTGGACGACAAGGAGCTGACGTGTGACGCTGACGGAGAAACGTTCTACAGCGGCAGGATGCTGCGACGCGTGTATGCCTATACGGACGGGGACAGAGGCTACTGCCCGACGTCACACTCCATTCGCGGCTCGCGCTTGTCGCCCTTCTCGAAGCACACACAGACGAACCTCTATACCGACCGCAGCATCTACCGTCCCGGACAGACGGTCTTCGTGGCTGCGCTGGTGCACGAGACGACGGAATACATCAATACGCAGGCTGTGGCCGACCAGGAGGTGACGTTACGTCTGCGTGACGCCAACTACAAGGTGGTTGAGGAGAAGACGGTAACGACAGACAAGTACGGTAAGGCTTCGGTAGAGTTTGTGCTGCCCACAGGCCGACTGACTGGCCGTTACAGCATTGAGACGGGTAGCACGCGACAGTATTTCCGCGTAGAGGAATACAAGCGGCCTACATACGAGGTGCTGTTCGACGACGTGACGGAGACCTACAAGGCAGGCGACACGCTGACCGTAAAGGGTCAGGCCCGCTCGTATGCCGGCGTGGGCATCCAGGGCGCTACGGTGAAATACACGGTGAAGCGCCGCGTGGCCTACTGGTGGCTGAGCTACAGCCGTTACTGGAATCAGGGCTACATAGGTCACGGAAACGATGACACCACCATCAAGACGGGCGAGCTGGTGACGGACGCGAACGGACGGTTCAGCGTCGATGTGCCCCTGCAGCTGCCTTACGGTGTTGACCCTGAGCGCCCTATGTTCTATCACTTTGTGGTGGAAACGGACGTTACCGACCAGGCAGGCGAGAGCCATACAGGAAGCACCAGCGTGCCTTTGGGCACCCGTGAGAAGGTGCTGACCTGCGACCTGTCTGAACAGGTGCTGAAGGAGGAACAGAAGACCTTTACCTTCCATCTGTGCAATGCGGCAGGAAACGAGATTGAGGGTGAGGTGAAATATAACCTTGACAATACCGAGTGGAAGACTGTAAAGGCCGGCACACCCATCGAGCTGCCCGATCTGAAGAGCGGAGCCCACACCTTGACGGCAAATCTCATTCCGTCGGAGGGCGAGAAGGACGCTCTTGAGACGAAGTTCACGGTCTTCAGCCTCGACGATACGACACCCTGCACGGAGACCGATGACTGGTTCTATGCCTCTGCTACGCAGTTCCCCAACGACGGCTCACCCGTCACTGTACAGGTAGGCTCCAGCGCCAACAACGTGCACATGGTGTATAGCATCATTGCGGGTAACACCGTCATAGAGAGTGGTGCCGTGAACCAGAGCAACGCCCTCTGGAACAAGAAGTTCACCTACAAGGATGCGTACGGCACGGGCCTGCTGCTCACCTTTGCGTGGATGAAGGACGGCAAGCTCTATACGCACGAAGCGGCCATCAAGCGCCCTGTGCCCGACAAGAAGCTCACGTTGCGCTGGGAAACCTTCCGCGACCGTCTGACACCTGGTCAGAAGGAAGAGTGGAAGCTCGTGGTGACGAACCCTGACGGCACGCCGGCAGACGCACAGCTCATGGCGACGATGTACGACAAGTCGCTCGAACAGCTCTATAGCCACCACTGGTCGTTTACACCTTATATATATGTACCTACGCCTTACACCCTCTGGGGAGGCTCCAGCTGGGGTCGCCTCTATGGAAGGGCCAAGAACCTGTGGGAGCCCCTTGAGGTGAAGGACATGAAATTCAGCCACTTCGACTATACCGGCTGGAGACTGCTGGGCTTCTCCTACTACGACGAGGATGCTTCGGAAGAAGTCGTCGTGGGCTACGGCACTGCCAAGCGTCGTCTGTCGCGCAATGCCGTCATGGCCGAAGACGGAGGTCCCGTTGTGATGGCGATGGCAGCAGAGCCGATGGTAGAGGAACGGGCGGCAGAGCCAGCGCCTGCAGCCGACAACGACGAGCCTGCAGCCGATGAGGAGAGTAGCGTCCAGATGCGTGAGAACCTGAACGAAACGGCATTCTTCTATCCCACGCTGACAACGGACAGCGAGGGACGCATCGCCATCAAGTTTACGCTGCCAGAGAGCCTGACCACATGGCGCTTCATGGGTATTGCAACGACACAGGATATGAACAGCGGATTCATCAGCGGAGAGGCTGTGGCACAGAAGGAAGTGATGATTCAGCCCAACATGCCGCGATTCCTCCGCATGGGCGACAAGGCGCAACTGATGGCACGTATCTTCAATACCTCGGACCATGCTGTCAGCGGTACAGCGATGCTGCGCCTGCTTGACCCCGAGACACAGAAAGTGGTGCTGAAACAGAGCAAACCATTCAGCGTGAAGGCTGGTGAGACGGCCATCGCAACGTTCGACATCGACCCGTCAACGCTTGCTCAATCCTCCACGCTCTACATCTGCCAGGTATCTGCCTCAGGCAAGAACTTCTCTGACGGTGAGCAGCACTACCTGCCCATACTGCCCAACGAGGAGCGCGTCACCGTGACCGTTCCCTTCACGCAGCATGAGCCGGGCACGACGAGCATCAACATCGGCAAGCTCTTCCCAGCAGGCACCCATCAGCAGAAGCTGACGGTGGAATATACGAATAACCCCGCCTGGCTCATGGTACAGGCATTGCCTTCAGTGGGTAACCCGCTCGAGAACAACGCCATAGACCAGGCAGCATGGCTCTACTCGAACCTCATAGCCCGCACGCTCGTCAAGCAGAGCACCAACATCAAGACGGTGTTTGAGCAGTGGAAGCGCGAGTCGGCCAGCGACGGATCGCTGACGGCTCAGCTGGCGAAGAACGAGGAGCTGAAGGACATCCTGCTGCAGGAAACGCCCTGGGTAGTGGATGCCGACCGTGAGACGGAGCAGAAGCTGCTGCTGGCAGACTTCTTCGACGAGAACACGATGGACGGTCGCATTGAGGAGGCTACGAAGAAACTGCGTGCGCTGCAGAACGGCGACGGCTCATGGAGTTGGTGGCCAGGCATGAGAGGTAGCTTCTACATGACGGTAAGCATCGCAGAGATGCTGACGCGCCTGAACGTGATGGCCGGCAAACAGCAGGAGACAGCATCGATGCTGACTGCTGCCTTCCGCTTCATGGGCAAGGAGATTGTGGAGGACGTCGAGGAGATGAAGAAGTGGGAGAAGAAGAACGGCAAGGACTACGGCTTCCCGTCGTTCAAGGCCCTGCAGTATCTGTATATCTGCGCCCTCGACGGTCGTCAGTTGCCTAAGGATGTGCAGAAGGCCAACGACTACCTCATTGGCAAGATGAAGAAGGACATCAAGAACCAGACGATATACGAGAAGGCGCTGTCGGCCATCATCCTGCAGAAGATTGGAGAGAAGAAACGCAGCGCGGAGTATGCCCAGAGCCTGAAGGAATACACCGTCTTTACGGAGGAGAAAGGCCGCTACTATGACACGCCGCGTGCCGGCTACTCATGGTACGACTACAAGATTCCGACGGAGGTGATGGCGATTGAGGCGCTGAAGATGATTACGCCGCAGGACGAGCAGACCGTGGAGGAAATGCAGCGATGGCTGTTGCAGGAGAAGCGTACGCAGGCTTGGGACACGCCCATCAACAGCGTGAATGCCGTCTATGCTTTCCTCTTCGACAATACGAAGCTGCTCGACGCTCAGGAGAAGACGCTGCTCGCCATCGACGGACGTCCCATCGAACTGCCGAAGGCAACGGCCGGCATCGGCTATGTGAAGACCGCCATTGACCAGCCGAAGGGACGTGAGTTTACGGCGAAGAAGACTTCTACGGGTACGTCGTGGGGCGCTGTCTATGCACAGTTCATGCAGCCCGTCAGCGAGATAGCGCAGTCGGGTAGTGGTATCACCATCAAGCGTGAGGTGCTCGATGCCAACGGCCAACAGCTTACAACTAATACCCTGAAGGTCGGAGACCGCATCCGCGTTCGCATCACCATTGAGAGTGAGCGTGACCTCGACTTCGTTCAGGTACTCGATCGTCGTGCCGCCTGCATGGAGCCCGTGCAGCAGCTCAGCGGATACCGCAATGGTGCCTACTGCTCGCCCAAGGACTTCTCGACGAACTACTACTTCGACCTGCTGCCGAAGGGCAAGCGTGTCATAGAGACAGAATACTATATCGACCGTGCCGGCACCTACGAGACGGGCACTTGCACCATCCAGTGTGCCTATGCTCCTGAATATCGCGCAACGGCTCCGTCAATCATATTTAACGTACAGAAATGATTATGAAGAAACAATTGATAATTCCCTTGCTGTTGCTGGCCGTACTGCCAGCTTCGGCTCAGAAACTGAATGTAATTACAGGCGACGTGAACTGTGGACCTGTAGGGTATGAAATTCCTGTAACGGCTGTGTTTGAGTTGGAAAACTCTGGACGGCGCAAGCTGCGCATCAGCGACGTGAAGGTCAGCTGTGGCTGTACGTCGGTGGACTATCCGCGTACGGACATCGCCGGAGGCGAGAAGTTTGAAATCAAGATGACCTACGACTCGCGTCAGCTGGGTCATTACGTGAAGCAGGCTGCTGTCTATAGCAACGGCTCCGACAAGCCCGTGTTCCTGAAGATGAAAGGCGTGGTGATGGCCGAGGTTACTGACTTTGCCGGTAGCTACGACTACAGCATCGGTGACCTGCGTATTGACCGTAACGAACTGGAGTTTGACGACGTGAACCGTGGTGACCAGCCTGTGCAGGAGATACATATCTATAATGCAGGTACTACCACTTGTCAGCCAAACCTGATGCACCTGCCTTCCTATCTGACAGCGACGATGGCTCCGCAGCAACTAGCACCCGGCAGAGGTGGCACGATGGTGGTTACGCTGAATTCGGAAATGCTGCATGACTATGGTCTGACGCAGACGACCATCTATCTGGCACAGAACCCGGGCGACAAAGTGAATAAGGATAACGACATTGGTGTATCGACCGTCTTGCTGCCGTCGTTTGCCGCACAGGGAACGCAGGGTGTGCATCCCTCGCTGACGATGTCGGCAGAGCAACTGGACTTCAACTTCAACGGTCGTTCGAAGGTGAAGGACGAGATAGTCCTCACCAACAACGGACAGGCTACGCTGCAGATCTCTGCACTCCAGATGTTCACGCCTGGCCTGAAGGTGACGCTCTCAAAGCGTCAGCTGAAACCCGGTGAGAGTACGAAACTGAAGATTACGGGCGTTGCCAAGGACCTGAAGCGTGCACGTACGAAACCTCGTGTGCTGATGATTACCAATGACCCCGACAAGGCGAAAGTGGTGATAACGGTGAACGTAAAACTGTAAACAATGGAACATCCGGAGAATAGTGCTGAATATGCCGGCCTACAGGTAAACAGCGGTGTGGAACAGCCGTCAATCATCAATCCCTACCTGAAACGCAGGAGGCGTCGTGAACTGTCGGTGGCAGAAATCGTGGAAGGCATCCGCAAGGGTGACGTGACGGTGCTGAGTCAGGCTGTCACACTGGTGGAGAGCGTGAATCCCGACCACCAGCAGCGTGCACAGGAGGTCATTGAAAAGTGTCTTCCCTGTAGCGGCAACTCCGTGCGCGTTGGCATCAGCGGTGTGCCTGGTGCCGGTAAATCGACCAGCATCGATGAGTTTGGCATGCACGTGCTGAAAGAGAAGGGTGGCAAGCTCGCCGTGCTTGCCATCGACCCCAGTAGCGAGCGCTCGAAGGGCTCCATTCTGGGTGATAAGACACGCATGGAGAAGCTGGCGTTGCATCCCGACTCGTTCATACGTCCCAGTCCGACGGCAGGCTCCTTGGGTGGTGTGGCGCGTAAGACGCGTGAAACTATCATTCTCTGTGAGGCAGCAGGCTTCGACAAAATTTTCGTGGAGACCGTTGGAGTGGGGCAGAGCGAGACCGCCTGCCACTCGATGGTGGATTTCTTCCTGCTCATACAGCTGGCAGGTACAGGCGATGAGCTACAGGGCATCAAGCGTGGTATCATGGAAATCTCTGACGGCATCGTCATCAACAAGTGCGATGGCGACAACGTCGATCGTTGCCACATGGCAGCCACGAACTTCCGCAATGCGTTGCACTTCTTCCCCATGCCTGAGAGCGGCTGGACACCGAAGGTGCTCTGCTACAGCGGTTTCTACGGCACGGGAATCAAAGAGATTTGGGACATGATTTACCAGTACATTGACTTCGTGAAGGCAAACGGCTACTTTGCCTACCGTCGCAACGAACAGGCGAAATACTGGATGTACGAGACCATCAACGAGCAGCTGCGCCTACACTTCTACAACGACGCACTTCGCCAGCAACAGCTGGAGGATGCTGAACGTATGGTGCTGGCAGGACAGAAGACCAGCTTCGCTGCTGCTCAGCAGCTGTTGGATAGCTATTTCCAAGAAAAGACCCATCCAACCTCCTCTGTTTAGGGGCGGCTTTAAGATAGAAGATGATACTTAAAATAGAGATTGACAATGGTAGTGGCTTCTGTTTTGGCGTAACCACCGCCATCAAGAAAGCCGAAGAGGAACTGGCAGTAGGTCAGACGCTGTACTGTCTGGGCGACATTGTGCACAATGGTATGGAGTGTGAACGACTGCGTAAGATGGGGCTCATCACCATCAACCACGAAGAGCTGGAGCAGCTGCATGATGTCAAGGTGTTGCTGCGTGCCCATGGTGAGCCGCCAGAAACCTACGAGCTGGCACGTCGCAACAACATTGAGATTATCGATGCCACCTGTCCTGTGGTGCTACAGCTGCAAAAAAGGATTAAGAAGCAGTATGAAACCTCCCCTAGCCCCTCCGAAGGAGGGGAACCAGGCATCTCCCCCTCGGGGAGGCCGGGAGAGGTGGTCATCTTCGGCAAGAAAGGTCATGCCGAGGTGCTTGGCTTGGTGGGACAGACCAAGGGGCAGGCCATTGTCATTGAGAGCCTTGAGGATGCCATGCGTCTGGATTATTCGCGCGACATCTTCCTCTATTCCCAAACCACGAAGTCGCTGGACGAGTTTCACCGTATCATAGCGTACATCCAGCAGCATATTGCTCCTACGGCAACGTTCAAGAGTTTCGACACCATCTGCCGCTCGGTGGCTAATCGTATGCCGAACATCAGTCAGTTTGCTTCGAAGCACGATCTCATCCTCTTTGTCTGCGGACGTAAGAGCAGTAACGGCAAGGTGCTTTACAACGAGTGCCGACGGGTGAACCCCAACACGCATCTCATCGAAGGACCTGACGAGATAGACCGTTCGTGGCTTGAAGGCATCAAAACAATAGGCATCTGCGGCGCCACTTCCACTCCCAAATGGTTGATGGAGCAATGCCGAGATGCCTTGATGAAAGACTGATTTCCTGATTTAGTTGCGGAACACCAGACCGTCGCCAAACTCGTCAATAACGATAGGCTTGTCGCGGTCTATCTCGTCAGCCAGTATCTTTCGTGACAATTCGTTGAGCACCAGATTTTGAATGGCACGCTTTACAGGACGTGCACCAAAGTCGGGGTCGAAACCTTCCTGTGCCAGATAGCTGATGGCAGCATCGGTGGCTTCCAGTCGGATGCCTTGCGGCTCCAGCATGTCGGCGACACGCTTCATCTGCAGGCGTACCACGTCGGCAATCTGCTGCTGCGTGAGCTGCTGGAAGGTGATAATTTCGTCGATACGGTTCAGGAACTCTGGTCTCATGACTGTATGCAGCTGTTCGCGTGTAGCGTTCGAGGTCATGATGATGATGGTGTTCTTGAAGTTCGCTGTACGTCCCTTGTTGTCCGTCAATCGGCCGTCATCGAGCACCTGCAAGAGTATGTTGAAGACGTCAGGGTGCGCCTTCTCAATCTCATCGAACAGCAACACCTGATAAGGCTTGCGACGCACAGCCTCCGTCAGCTGGCCGCCCTCATCGTATCCGATGTAACCCGGAGGTGCGCCAATCAGACGGCTGACGGTATGCTTCTCCTGATACTCACTCATATCGATACGCGTCATCATCTGTTCGTCGTTGAACAGATACTCGGCCAGTGCCTTTGCCAGCTCCGTCTTACCCACACCCGTAGTGCCGAGGAAGATGAATGATGCAATGGGGCGCTTGGGGTCTTGCAGTCCGGCCCTTGAACGGCGCACAGCATCCGAGACAGCCGTGATGGCCTCGTCCTGTCCGATGACGCGACGGTGCAGTTCCTGCTCCAGGTGCAGCAGTTTCTCACGTTCACTCTGCATCATACGGTTAACGGGAATGCCTGTCCATCTGCTCACCACCTCGGCAATGTCGTCGGCAGTTACTTCTTCGCGAACCAAGCCTCCCTCCTTCCCCCTCCAAAGGGAGGGGGTGCTGGAGTCCCCTCTCCTTTTGGAGAGGGTTTGGGTGAGGCTCTCAATGTCATCCTCTAAGGCCTTCAGTTTCGAATAGCGTATTTCGGCTACACGGCCGTAGTCGCCCTCGCGTTCGGCACGCTCAGCCTCATACTTCAGGCTTTCCATTTCCTGCTTGTCCTGCTGTATCTTGTTTACCAACTGGCGCTCGCCTTCCCACTTGGCACGGAACTGTTGCTCCTGTTCGCGGAGCTCTGCTATCTCCTTGTCCAGTTCTGTGAGCTTTCCGGAATGTCCTGTGTTTCCAGAGTCTCCAGTCTCTCGCTTGATGCTCTCGCGTTCTATCTCGAGTTGAGCCAGACGACGTGTAATCTCGTCCAGTTCCTCAGGCACGCTGTCGCGCTCCATACGTAATTTAGCGGCTGCCTCATCCATCAGGTCGATGGCTTTATCAGGTAGGAAACGCTCACTGATGTAACGCTCCGACAGTTGCACGGCAGCAATACAGGCATCGTCTTGGATACGTACCTTGTGGTGGTTCTCGTAACGTTCCTTCAGACCACGCAGGATACTGATAGCCGACAGTTCGTCGGGCTCATCCACCATGACCGTCTGGAATCGACGTTCCAGAGCCTTGTCTTTCTCGAAGTATTTCTGGTACTCGTTCAGAGTCGTGGCACCTATAGCACGTAGCTCACCACGTGCCAGTGCAGGCTTCAAGATGTTGGCTGCATCCATAGCCCCCTCTCCACCGCCAGCACCCACCAGCGTGTGAATCTCGTCGATGAAGAGGATGATGCGCCCCTCAGCTTTCGTCACCTCGTTGATGACGCCCTTCAGACGCTCCTCAAACTCTCCCTTGTACTTCGCTCCAGCCACCAGTGCACCCATGTCGAGTGAGAACAGCCGTTTGTTCTTCAGGTTTTCAGGCACGTCGCCCCTGACGATACGCTGTGCCAGCCCCTCAACGATGGCGGTCTTACCTGTACCTGGTTCGCCTATCAGTATAGGGTTGTTTTTCGTGCGGCGTGAGAGAATCTGTAGCAGCCGACGTATCTCGTCGTCACGTCCGATGACGGGGTCCAGTTTGCCGCTGCGTGCCAAATCCACAAGGTTTTTGGCGTACTTGTCGAGTGCCTGGAAGTTCTCGTCGCCACTCTGCGACTGCACTTTCTGTCCCTGTCGCAACTCCTGAATGGCTGCACGCATGTCTTTCTCTGTACAGCCGGCATCTTTCATGATGCGCGAGGCGGTGCTATTCACCGTCAGCAATGCCAGCAGCAGCGGTTCAATGCTGATGAACTCGTCACCCATCTGCTTCGAAATGTCCTCGGCTTTCAGTAGCACGTTGTTGCTGTCGCTCGATAGGTACGGCTGTCCGCCCTGAACACGTGGCAGGTGCTGCAGCTCTTGGTCAAGCAACAGACTGATTTGCTGGCCGTTGACGCCTAGTTTCTGGAAAATGAAGTTTGTTACGTCTTTACCGTTCTCCATGATTCCCTTCAGCAGGTGTACCGGTTCTATGGTCTGCTGCTGGGCTCGCTGCGCAGTGTTCACCGCCTCCTGTACGGCTTCCTGCGCCTTGATGGTCAGTTTGTCTGATGTCATAATAGTCTCCTTTCTTTTTATTGTTTTTTTACTTTCTACCCTTCAAAAGTAGTGCCTAATGTCTGGATAGCGACAAAACGTCAGTATGTTCTGCCGAAATGGCACGTCAAAGGATGCAATAAACGGTCCTATCGCGCGTTATATTTAATAGGTATATGGATAAGGTTCAGACATACAGCTTCGTGGGAATCGGCGCTCTGCTGCATTTTCTGGTTGACGGATTGTGTATATGCTGTCTGTACCTCATGGTGTGTCCTTTCGACGCGACGCAATTCATTAATTACTTCATTCTTTACAACGTCCTAGCGTTCCTAACGCAACCTCTAACGGGCTACGTGGTCGATAGGCTGAAGCATAAGCACTGGGCATTGCTGACTGCCGTTCTGCTGCTGACGCTGGCCGTATCCTCTTTCCTTCTCTCCTTTTTCCTTCTCTCCTCCTTCCTCCTCGGTATGGGTAATTCCCTGTTCCATGTGTGGGGAGGTCAGCAGGTAGCTGTCCGTACATGCAACGATATACGTTCTCTGGGTGTGTTCGTTTCCACGGGAGCCTTTGGTCTTTCAGTCGGAGCCGTGTTCTTTTCGTGGTGGCTACTCTTTGCGTTTCTGCTAGCCATTGTTCTCTTGACTTATTTTGCTATCTTCAGCCCCCTATCTTCCCGATGCGGAACTACACTATATCCCCAAAAGGGAAACCACAGAGGACTCTCGCTACTTATTATTCTCGTCATGGTCGTGGTCACCTTGCGTGCGTGGCTTAGTGAGGACTTTACGTCAGACATTGTGAAGACACAGGGCGTAGTTCTGCTCTTGGGATTCACGTCCATGCTAGGGAAAACCTTTGGCGGCTTCCTCTGCAAGTGGATAGGGGTCGTTTGGGCAATGGTTCTCGTTGTGGCAGGTGTCCTTTTTGCCCCTTTCCTTCTTCCTTCTTCCATCCTTCCTTCACTAATATGTCTTTTCCTCGTCACCTGCACCATGCCTGTGACACTTTGGCTGGCCAATCTCCTGCTGCCGCGACGTGAAGGACTGGCCTTCGGCCTTCTGGCTGCAGCCCTCATGCCTGCCTATCTACTGCATTTCATCGACACATCCTTACTCCTTCCGCCCCTCACTCTTCACCACTCACTACTCATCTTCTTATTACCCCTCCTCGCCACTATCATCATCGAATTGGGCGTGTTGTGGTTCTTGCGCGAGCGTCGTTCACATGTGCTGTGGGCTTCCGTCGTTATCAATGTCCTCACCAATGTACCCCTCAACCTGCTAGTCTATGCTGGCTGGATCGACAGTCTGTTGCTCCTGCTTATAGCCGAGCTGGTCATCGTTGTCATAGAGACGCTGTGGTACTTCTGCTTCGCCCGTCAGTGGCGTCAGGCATTTGTCTATGGCCTGCTCTGCAATGCCATCAGCTTCCTTCTGGGGCTGCTTGTGCAGCTCCTCTACGAGTATATTATATATTAACAATTAAATAGTTAAGTCTTATGATGTTACAACATTTATTACTGGACATTGCTCCTTATCCCCATGAGCGAATCATCAAGTACGACACTGTGCGTGCCGTCTATCCCCCTGTAGCCAAACCCGACACCGCAGATACGGCTGCCGCACAGGACTTCGTGGCAGGCGTTGCCTCTGGCGGAGATGATATGACCATGCTCTATGCAGGTCTCTTCGTTGTATTCCTCGCCTTGGCCCTCTGCATCTGGTTTGCCATGTCCTACCGTCGTTCGCTGAAACGCGTGTAGTCCGATTACTGGTATTTCTGTTTGAACAGCTTTTGTTTCCGCTTCATGTGGTAGTAAGGTACTATGTGAAGCGGATCGAAAGTCAGTTTCTTGTGCATCTTATCCATGATGTAGTTGATGGCATTGATGCCGTCCGTAATGGAGTTGGTCCATTCCGTTCGCAGCAGGCGTGAGTTTCGGGCAATGTTATCCTTGTTGAAGGAGTCTGTTTCTAACAGCTGCTTCTCTATCCAGAATGCAATAATGTCGAGGAAACACTGGTAATACTGGTCGAAAAGGGCTACCTTGTGCTGCTTATAGGCGTTGGTGACGGCATCCGACAAGAATACGAGCACCTTGACGAGTGTATTGTTGAACGTGAGGAAATAATTGGAGTACGCCACGCTGATTTTTGTGAAGTTGGCCTCTTTCAAGTGGGTGAGCACAATGTTGCGGTTCTCCTCGTTGTTGACGAACCTCTCAAAATAGGCACGTTCTGCCTCTTCGAAGTAGAGAAACCCCATGAAGTCAGGAATACCATCGCTGCCTGTCGATATCAGGAAAAATTGGTTGCGCTGCAGCTTTAGTTTGTTCCATTGCTTTCTGACGTCCAAGTAGTTACGTGCAAATACCTCGCCGATGGTCTCAATATAGTGGTATTTGATGACGGTATCGGCAAAGAAATACTTTTCCTTCTTTGTCAGGCTCTCCTCAGGCAGCGAGAGCAGGCGGTGAAACTCATACAGGTCCTTGTTGGTCTTCGCACCGTGTTCCTTCAGTCTGGTCTTAAACAGTAGGTCGGTAATTTCTACCAGTGTGGCCCAGTTGTGATGCTCCAGCCCTCTCAGCTGAATCTCTATACGGCGGTTGTCGCCGTCCTTCAGCACGGCATTGATGTGGATGGAGCGGTAACCGCTCTCCTTGGGCTCCTGTATGTAGTCGTGAATAGTGCCCTTGATGACGAAAGGCAGTTTGTCTTCGTTCTTCATCAGACGGTTATACAGCTCATATACCTTTTCGGTCGATGACATGATACAGCGACAGCCGGCAATGTCCTCTGCCCTGTTCACCTGCATCTCCGGGTAGCGCAGCAGCTTGCTGATGATGGACTCTATTCGCTTCACGCGATAGGTGCAGATGCAGTTCTCATCCACCTTGTGAGCCATCTTCTCTATCGACTTGAAGATGACGGCCAGTGGCTCCTTATAGCTCATCCTGAGCGTCTGCAACATGACGAGGTCGTCCTCGGCAACCTCCTTGGGGTTGCTTCTGATTCTGTCGCCCAGTCTCTTGTATTCCTTATTTGAGTATTCGCGGTTTAGTTCCATTGTTTGAAAAGATAAATACTTCGCAAAGGTACAAAGAAAATTTATGCGTTGCAAATTATTTGCCTAAAAAGAAATACAAAAGGTACATGATAGCCTTTGCGTTCTGTTAATTAATATTATAATTAAGAGAGAATTCTTTGTTGAATGTGAAAAGGACGCTACCTTTGCAAATATGAAAATGAAGATGATGGAGAAGAAACTATTATTTTTGATACTGCTGATAGTATCTGTAACGGGTAGGGCGCAGAACCTGTGCGGCACCTTTACGGGTAAGCTGGAGGTGGGAGCCATGAAGTTGACTATTGTACTGAATATCAATGCCGACGGATCGGCGACGCTGGAGAGTCCTGACCAGACTAACCAAAAGATTCCTGCCACGACAGACTTCCTGTCGGCCGACTCGGTAGCTGTCAGCGTGGCCATGCTGCGCGCTTCGTACAGGGGACGGCTGGTGGGCGACGAACTGCAGGGCACGTTTGCGCAGGCAGGCATGTCGCTGCCCCTGACGCTGAAACAGGGTGCTATGGTACGCAACCGTCCGCAGACGCCCAAGGCTCCGTTCCCCTATACCACTGAGGAGGTGACGTTCCGTAACGAACGGGATAGCGCAACTTTAGCAGGCACGCTGACGGTACCGGGAGACTTGAGCACAGGCATTGTGCTTCTCATGGTCAGCGGCAGCGGACAGCAGGACCGTGACGAGGGGCTGATGGGCCACAGACCATTCGCTGTCATTGCTGACTACATGGCACGCAAGGGTATAGCCACGCTACGTTACGACGACCGCGCCACAGGGCAGTCGGTGGGAGGCGACCTGACAAAAGCTACAAGTGAGGATTTTGCACGTGACGCTGCTGCTGGCATCGACTTCCTAAAAAAGGACAAACGTTTCAAGCGTGTTGGTATCCTCGGACACAGCGAGGGAGGTACCATTGCCTTCATGCTGGGTGGCAAAGGACTGGTGGATTTCATCGTCAGTCTGGCTGGACCCGCCGTTCCTGGCGACAGCCTGCTATGGAAGCAAGTGCGGGCTTTGGACCCGAGCTCCCTGAGTCAGACCCTCACAGTAGCGCAGGTACGTGAGCAGATACTGACCACGAATAACCCGTGGCTGAAATACTTTATGGACTATGACCCCGCGGAAAACATACGCCACACGAAGTGTCCCGTATTTGCTGTGAATGGTACGAGAGATTTGCAGGTTGATGCGGAGATGAACCTCAGTGCGCTGCGCAGGCTGCTATCAAAGAACAAGAGAAACACCATCAAGGCGTACGACGGCCTGAACCACCTGTTCCAGCACTGCACTACCGGCATGCCTACTGAATACGGAGATATAGAGGAAACGTTTGCCGAGGAGGTGCTGAAGGATATGGCGGAGTGGATTTTGCGGTAAAAATTTGGTTATCCGCTCACTTATTTGTACCTCTGACCTTCGTTGAAGGTACTTTCGTTCGACAATAAAAAAGAAAAAAGGGCTTTTCTTTTTGTATTTTGCTTACTTATTCGTACCTTTGCACCCAATTTAAATAAAACAAAGATGCAGGATATCAGAAATATTGCTATTATAGCACACGTTGACCACGGAAAAACGACGCTGGTCGATAAGATGATGCTGGCAGGCCACCTGTTCCGTGAGGGCCAGAACCTGTCGAGTCAGGTGTTGGACGCTAACGACCTGGAGCGCGAACGTGGCATCACCATTCTCTCGAAGAATGTCTCGATTAACTGGAAAGACGTAAAAATCAATATCATCGACACTCCGGGACACTCCGACTTCGGCGGTGAGGTGGAGCGTGTGCTCAACATGGCCGATGGCTGTCTGCTGCTGGTTGATGCTTTCGAAGGTCCCATGCCGCAGACGCGTTTTGTATTGCAGAAGGCGCTGCAGATTGGTCTGAAACCCATCGTGGTGGTGAATAAGGTGGATAAGCCTAACTGCCGTCCCGAGGAAGTGTATGAGATGGTGTTCGACCTGATGTTCTCGCTGAATGCTACGGAAGACCAGTTGGACTTCCCCGTAGTGTATGGGTCGGCCAAGAACGGCTGGATGGGCGAGGACTATAACCACCCCACAGATGACATTACCTATCTGTTGGACAAAATTGTAGAGGTGATTCCTGCCCCAGAGCAGAAGGAGGGCACGCCGCAGATGCTGATTACCAGTCTGGACTACTCGAGCTATCAGGGACGCATTGCCGTAGGACGTGTGCATCGTGGCACGTTGAAGGACGGTCAGCAGATTACCATCTGCCACCGCGACGGTACGCAGGAGAAGACAAAAATCAAGGAGCTGCATACCTTCGAGGGCATGAGTCATGTGCGTACCGACAAGGTGGAGTGTGGCGACATCTGTGCCGTCATCGGACTGGAGCGCTTCGAGATTGGTGACACCATCTGTGACGCTGAGCAGCCCGAACCGCTACCGCCCATTGCCATTGACGAGCCAACGATGTCGATGCTGTTTACCATCAACGATTCGCCGTTCTTCGGTAAGGAGGGAAAGTTCGTGACGTCGCGTCACATCAATGACCGTCTTGAGAAGGAACTAGAGAAGAACCTCGCCCTGCGCGTGGAACCTTTCGAGGATGCCACTGACAAGTGGGTAGTTTCAGGTCGTGGTGTGCTGCATCTCTCTGTGCTCATTGAGACTATGCGTCGTGAGGGTTATGAGCTGCAGGTAGGACAGCCACAGGTTATTTATAAGGAGGTCGATGGTGTAAAATGTGAACCTATTGAGGAGCTGACCATCAACGTGCCAGAGGAATTTGCATCGAAGATGATTGACATGGTGACGCGCCGTAAGGGAGAGATGACCTCGATGGAGAGCCAGGGCGAACGTGTGAACATTGAGTTCGACATGCCTTCGCGTGGCATCATCGGACTACGTACCAATGTGCTGACGGCCAGTCAGGGTGAGGCCATCATGGCCCATCGCTTCAAGGAGTACCAGCCCTATAAGGGTGACATTGAGCGCAGAGTGAATGGCTCGATGATTGCCCTGGAGACGGGTAATGCCTTTGCATACGCCATTGACAAGCTGCAGGACCGAGGCAAGTTCTTCATTGACCCGGGTGAGGATGTCTATACGGGTCAGGTGGTTGGCGAACATGTACACGATAATGACCTCGTGGTCAACGTCTGCAAGGCTAAACAGTTGACCAATGTCCGTGCTTCAGGAACGGACGACAAGGCACGCATCATTCCGAAGACCGTGATGTCGCTCGAGGAGTGTTTGGAGTATATCAAGGAAGATGAACTGGTGGAGGTAACGCCACAGTCGATGCGCATGCGCAAGATTATCCTTGACCACGATCAGCGAAAGAAGGCGAATAAAGTGTAAAGGTTAAAGAGAGTAGATGGAAACCATACAGAGTTTTACGATTGACCATACCCGCTTGAAACCGGGTATCTACGTGTCGCGTGAAGACAAGAGCTTTACCACGTTCGACCTGCGTATTACTGAACCCAATAAGGAACCGGCCGTTGCTCCGGCAGCCATTCACAGCATGGAGCACCTGATGGCTACCTGGTTCCGCAATTCACAGGTGAAGGACGATGTGGTGTATGTCGGTCCGATGGGGTGTCTGACTGGGATGTATATCATCATGACTGGCTCCTATACGACAGAGGACATGCGGGCGCTGACTATTGAATGTCTGGAGTGGGTGCTGGAGCAAGATGAAGTGCCTGCCACCACTCCTGAAACCTGCGGCAACTATCTGCTACACGACCTGCCCATGTGCCAATGGGAGTGCCGCCGTTATCTGAACCGTCTGAAAAACGATTTCCACTCAGAATATACGAAACTGCAGGTGACGCTTGCCGACGGACGACAGTTTGCCGATGCCTAAAGACTTTCGACGAAAGTCTTGGTGACGTGGAAGGAGTTTTTGGCAATGGTGTCCCAGAAATCGTGGTACTGTGAGGCATCAGCATCCTTGAGAGGCATGTCGCTGATGACGCGGAACGAGATAAACCTTACCTTATTAATATAACACGTCTGCGCGATGGCGGCCGACTCCATATCGACGGCTTTTGCTTCAGGGAAGTGACCGATAATCTCACGCATCTTCTCCTTGGAATCCACAAACCAGTCGCCGGTGACAATCAGTCCTTGATGGATTTTGCAATTCTCCATTTCCCATTCTCCATTCTCAACCATAGATAACAGTTCCTCGTCGCCCTTGAAGCGGACGGGCATGCCCTGTACCTGGCCATAAACGGTAGTGTCATCGATGGCTTTTCCACAATAGACGTCATGATAGGCGAGTTCTGCGCTCACCACAACGTCTTGTATGTGGACGTCGTCACCATTACCCCCTGCACAACCGCTGGAAATAATGATGTCAGGGTGAAACTCATTAATCATGCGCTGGGCACCCAGGGCGGCATTCACCTTGCCGATGCCACATTTCTCCACGCGTACGTTCTCATTGTTAAACAATTTCTGCAACTGGTGCAGTTCCTTGTCCATTGCTACGATAATACCTATTTTCATATAGTTTTCCTTGTTTAGTGTGCAAAATTACGAAAAGTTGAGTGCAAAACAAAGAAACATGTTTCTTTTTTTACCGAGACGGAGTAATTTCGCGCTTGCAAAGCGCAAAGTTAATAAAAATTTCGTAACTTTGCACGCAAAATGAGAGAAAACATGAAAAAATGGAAGCTATGGCTGCCCGATGTGGTGGCAGTCGTGATTTTTGCTGTAATAGCCTTTGCCTATTTCTATCCGGCAGATGTGGAAGACCGTATCTTGTTCCGTCATGACTCCTCGGCTGGCATAGGTGCCGGTCAGGAGGCCTCAGAATACCTGCAGGCTACAGGTGAACGGACACGTTGGACAAATGCGCTCTTCAGTGGCATGCCGACGTATCAGACATCGCCGTCGTATGACTCTACAGACATGATAGAGAAAGCCGTAAAAGCCTATCACCTGTGGCTGCCTGAGAATGTATGGTATGTGTTTGCCTACCTGCTGGGTTTCTATATCCTGCTACGTGCGTTCAACTTCAAGCAGTGGCTCGCTATGCTGGGTGCCATCGTGTGGGCATTCTCGTCGTACTTCTTCATCATCATCGGGGCAGGTCACATCTGGAAGGTGATGGCACTGGCCTACTTGCCACCAATGATTGCCGGCGTGGTGCTGGCCTTCAGGGGACGTTACTTGTGGGGACTTATCGTGACTGGCATCTTCGCTGCTTTCGAGGTGAATGCGAACCACGTGCAGATGACGTATTACTACCTGTTCGTCATTCTTGCAATGGTCATTGCGTTTATCATTGAGAAGCGCAAGGACTGGCGTCATGTGTTGAAGGCAATAGGCGCCTGTGCTGCCGGCGGACTGATTGGAATCTGTCTGAACCTGTCGAATCTGTACCACACGTGGCAGTATTCGCAGGAAACTATGCGCGGCAAGAGTGAGCTGGTAAAGGCTGATGCAGCCAACCAGACAGGTAGCGGACTGGATCGTGACTACATCACACAGTGGTCGTACGGCATTGACGAGACGTGGACACTGCTCATTCCAAACACAAAGGGGGGTGCAACAGTGCCCATATCGACTGACGAGCGGGCCATGGAGCATGCTGACGAGCAGGTTGAGAACTTCTTTGGGCAGGTGTTCCAGATGAACCCCTATAACAACTTCTATGAATATTGGGGCACACAGCCCATGACGGCAGGTCCCGTCTATGTGGGAGCCTTCGTACTGTTTCTATTTGTGCTGGGACTGTTTG
Source organism: uncultured Prevotellaceae bacterium (assembly GCA_902768105.1). Classification (GTDB taxonomy): domain Bacteria; phylum Bacteroidota; class Bacteroidia; order Bacteroidales; family Bacteroidaceae; genus Prevotella. The sequence continues at coordinate 46,785 of CACXJZ010000005.1, read as the reverse complement.
TCGTAAAAGGTCCCATGAAGTGGGCATTGTTGGCTGCTACCATATTGTCCATACTGTTGTCGTGGGGTAAGAATTTCATGCCGTTTACAGACCTGTTCCTCGACTTCGTACCCATGTATGCCAAGTTCCGTACGGTTGCCTCCATCCTTGTCATTGCAGAGTTTACCATTCCCCTGCTGGCAATGATGGCACTGAAGGAGGTGATAGAAAAACCTGAGATACTGAAGGAAAAGGCGTTCTATGCAGCATTGGCGTTGACGGGAGGGTTCTGTCTGCTGTTTGCCCTGCTGCCAAGCGTATTCTTCGACTTCAACTCGCAAATGGATGCCCAAACGGTAGATATGATGAACGCCCAGGTAGTGCAGGTGCTAGCCGACCATCCTGACGTGATGCAGCAGTACCAGGCTGCCGTCAGTCATCTGCTGCCGTCGTTGGCTGATATGCATAAGGCGGTGTTCGTGGCTGACTGCTGGCGTTCGCTCCTTATTATATTAATAGGCGTGCTCTTCCTCCTGCTCTATCGCTGGGGAAAACTGCGTGCACAATGGACAGTGGCTGCACTTATTGTACTCTGTCTGGTAGATATGTGGCAGGTGAACAAGCGATATCTGAACGACGAGATGTTCGTGCCGAAGGCTGAGCGTGAGAACCCCATCAAACCCACGTATGCTGATGAGCAAATTCTGCAGGACAAGACACTCGACTATCGTGTGTTGAATCTGACCACCAACACATTCAATGAGAATGAGACCTCCTATTTCCACAAAAGCATTGGTGGCTACCACGCAGCTAAGCTGCGTCGCTACCAGGAGCTGATTGATGCCTACATCATGCGCGAGATGCAGACACTGGCGGCAACCCTCCCCACTGTGGATTTCGACCTGAACCAGTTACCGGCCGATAGCGTGATGCCCGTGCTGAACATGCTCAATACGAAGTATATCATTGTGGGCGTGAGCAACAATACTATTCCGCTGCAGAACTACCAGACATACGGCAACGCATGGTTTGTGGATAAGGTAAACTATGTCGATAATGCCAATGAAGAGCTTGATGCGCTAGGCAAGTTGTCCCTGAGAACACAGGCTGTGGCTGACAAGAAGTTTGCCGACGTGTTGGGGTCGAGTGTGCAGCAGGACACGCTGAGCCGTGTGACCATCGACAAGTATGAGCCTAACCAATTGACTTATACAGTCAACTCTGGTAAGGGTGGAGTCGTGGTGTTCTCAGAGATTTACTACCCGGGTTGGACGGCAACCATCGACGGTCAGGAGGCTGAACTGGGACGTGTCAACTACGTGTTGCGTGCGTTGAAGGTAGCACCTGGCAAGCATGAGATAGTGCTGTCGTTCTTCCCCAAATCCGTGAAAACGACAGAATTCATTGCCTATGCAACTTATGTTGTGCTTGCACTGCTGATTCTATACCTCCTTGTAAATCTGGTGACGCATGTACGCACGATGTCCGTAAAGGGCAATGACAACAAAGCAGATTAACGGTACGATAAACGATACATTGGTTGCAGGCAGTCCTAAGAACGACACTTTCAGGTCGATGATGGCTGCCTGTAACGGTGGAAATACCGAACCTCCCAGAATAGCCATGATGAGTCCTGCGCTAGCTACCTTTACGTTGGAGTCGCCCACACCACGCAGGGCTATGCCGTAGATGGTTGGGAACATGAGCGACATGCAGGCACTGACAATGACCAGACAATAGAGTCCGTTGACGTCAGTAAACAAGATGACACCAGCTACGGCCACGCCTCCAATGACGGCCAATATGGTCAGCAGACGCCCTGGGGCAATGTATTTCAGGAAGTAGGTACAAATAAAGCGGAATACCGTGAATAGCACCAGTGCCGCAATGTTGTACTTCTGCGACAGTATCTCGGCAGCACGCTCCTCCATGCCTTCGCTGACAAAGATTCTTGTGCCATACTGGATGATGAACGTCCAGCACATGACCTGTGCACCAATATAGAAGAACTGCGCGATGACACCCTCACGGTAGTTCTTGATGTGAATCAGCTCCTTGAGCGACTGGCGCAACGGCTTGTTGCTAGCCGTGCTAGAAATTTTCGGCATCCGTGTAATCCAAATCAATATCAGCAGTATCAGGATAAAAGCTCCTATATAGACGTAGGGCTGTATGAGGACAGAAAGGTCGTGGTCTTTGATGAGCTCAAATTGCTGGTCGTCGAGCGCCATGCGCTCGACAGAGTCAATGGGACTCATGCGTGCCTGGACGTAGTGCATGGCCACATAGGAACCGGCCAGCACACCGATAGGGTTGAAAGCCTGTGCCAGGTTCAGGCGCTGTGTCGCTGTTTCTTCGCTACCCATACAGTAGATGTAGGGGTTACAGCTCGTTTCCAAGAATGATAGTCCACACGTGAGGATGAAGTATGCCAGCAGGAAGGGGAAGAACATTCCCGTCATCTTGGCAGGGAAGAACAGTAGCGCGCCAATGGCGTAAAGCGCCAAACCGATGAGCACACCGTTCTTGAAGGAGTATCGCTGTATGTACATCGCGGCAGGGAACGCCATGACGAAGTAGCCCAGATAGAAGGCTACAGGTACCATTGCGCCTTCGGTTACGCTCATGCGGAAAATCTTGGAAAACGCCTTTACCATAGGCGTTGTTACGTCGTTGGCAAAGCCCCACAATGCAAAGCAGGAGGTAATGAGGATAAATGGAATGAGATAGTTGACGCCATTCTTTGTTAGCAGGCCGTTCTGTTCATTATTATTCATATTGGTTTATGTTATTGGAGTAAATCGCCGGCAAATATACAAAAATTAAAGGGAAACGGGGAGGATAACTTATTTGTTTAACATAAATTTGGTATTTAGCGCGGTTTATGTTATCTTTGCAGGCAATAAGAAAACTGATATGGAATTCAGAACAATCATCGACATCAAGTCTTCCGAAGCGAAGATTGAGCCACACGACGAGGTGTTGCTCGTAGGCTCATGTTTTGCCGACGGTATTGGACGGCGCTTTCAGGACGAGAAGTTTCCCACTGTGGTCAACCCCTATGGCACCATGTATAACCCTGTAAGTATCCTGCATACTGTTTCTAATTCCCCAAGGAGTGGGGGAGCCAAGTGGGTGTTTCTCACCCTCGGCACAAATCATGTCTATCGCGAGAAGGCAACGGGTGAGATTGTGGATAATTGCCAGAAGCGCCCTGCGTCACTCTTCACCGAGGAGGAACTCACGGCGGAGGAGTGCGCCCACTACCTGCAGGAAACGGTGGAGGTGCTGCGCAGCCGCCGTCCAGACGTGCACATTGTCCTGACCGTTAGCCCTATACGATACCGCAAGTACGGCTACCACGAGAGCCAACTCTCAAAGGCGACGCTACTGTTGTCGGCGCAAATGGCCATAAGCCACCCTCTATTACCCATTAGCCATCATCTTAGCTATTTTCCTGCCTACGAAATTATGATGGACGAACTGCGCGACTACCGTTTCTACGCCCCCGACATGCTGCACCCCTCCGAGCAGGCTGTTGACTACATCTGGGAGCGACTGGTGGAAACCTATTTCTCGCCTGCCGCTCGTCAGTGGTTGGCCGACTGGCAACCCGTGAAGCAGGCTCTGGCTCATCGTCCGTTCGATGCTGAGAGCGCTGAATATAAGACGTTCATGGATAAAACTATGTTAAAAGTAGCTGAGTTACGGAAAAAATATAGTACCTTCGCGCTATGAATTACTCAATAGAAAAAATTACGACGCTCATTGGAGCACGACGCATCGGCACTGCCGACGCACAGATAAGTTGGCTGCTTACCGACAGCCGCTCACTTTGTTTCCCTGAGGAAACATTGTTTTTTGCACTGAAGACCGCCCGCAACGACGGTCATAAATATATTGCCGACCTTTATCGGCGTGGCGTGAGGAATTTTGTGGTTTCTAAGTCCGCTAAGTTAGGGGACCATGAGGGTGCTAACTTCCTCGTTGTGCCCTCACCATTAGAGGCCCTGCAACGACTGGCGGAGCGCCATCGTGACGAGTTCGACATTCCCGTGGTGGGTATCACGGGCTCTAACGGTAAGACGATGGTCAAGGAGTGGCTCTATCAGGTTCTGTCACCTGACCATAACGTGACTCGCTCGCCCAAGAGCTATAACTCGCAGATAGGTGTACCTCTATCAGTATGGCTGCTCAACGAGCAGACTGACGTGGCGCTCATCGAGGCAGGCATCAGTCAGCCGGGAGAGATGCCTTTACTGGCCGACATCATCCAGCCTACTATTGGTGTGCTGACGTCTATAGGAGCACCCCACCAGGAGAATTTCCGTTCGCTGGAGGAGAAGTGCATGGAGAAACTGCAACTGTTCCACGATGCTCAGGTCATTATTTATAATGCCGACGATGACCTTGTCAGCCGTTGTGTGCGTCGCAGCGGTTTCAAGGGTGAGAAGATTGGCTGGCACAAGGATATGGTGGAGATGTATGAGTTGCCTTTCATCGACGAGGCCTCGATAGAGTGTTCGTTGGCTGTTGCTGCCACAGCGCTCTATTTGGGCGTAACACCTGAACAGCTGCGTGAGCGGATGGCACGTCTGGAGCCTGTCGCCATGCGTCTTGAGGTTAAGGAGGGACAGCACGGCTGTACGCTCATTAACGACTCCTATAACTCCGACATCAACTCGCTTGCTATTGCGCTCGATTTCATGGCACGGAGAACTTCCCTCAGCCCCTCCAAAGGAGAGGAGTCAGATTCCTCTCCTTCGGGAAGATTAGGAGGGGTGCTCATCCTTTCTGATATTCAGCAGAGTGGCATGAGTGACGAGGAATTGTACAAGGAAGTGAATAATCTCTGCGTGAAGCGCGGCGTCAGCAAACTCATCGGAATAGGTCCTCGCATCAGTACCCACCAATCGACTTTCTCCGTAGGTGAAAAATCTTTCTTCGCCGATACTGAGGCTTTCCTTGCCAGCGAGGCTTTCCGCAGCCTGCACGACGAGGTTATCCTCATCAAGGGAGCCCGTCAGTTTGGTTTCGACCGCATCACAGAGCAACTTGAGCAGAAGGTTCACGAGACCATTCTCGAGGTAAACCTCAATGCTGTTGTCGATAACCTCAACTACTTCCGTTCGTTCTTGAAACCGGAAACCAAGCTGGTATGCATGGTGAAAGCCGACGCCTACGGTGCCGGAGCTGTCGAGGTGGCTAAGACGTTACAGGACCATCGCGTCGATTATCTCGCTGTGGCTGTAGCTGACGAGGGCGTGGAACTACGTCGCAACGGCATCACGCAGAACATCATCATCATGAACCCCGAGATGACGGCCTTCAAGACGATGTTCGGCTATGAGTTGGAGCCCGAAGTCTATTCCTTCCGACTGATGGATGCACTCATCCGTGCTGCTGAGAAGGAGGGTATCACTGATTGGCCTGTGCACATCAAACTCGATACGGGCATGCATCGTTTGGGCTTCAACCCCGAGACGGACATGGATGAGCTCATCAGCCGCCTGAAGCACCAGAATGCTATCATCCCACGCTCCGTCTTTTCGCATTTCGTGGGTAGCGACAGCGACGACTTTGACAACTTCTCACGCCTGCAGTTCGAACGGTTCCTGAAGGGCAGCGAACAACTGCAGTCAGCCTTCAGCCACCACATCCTGCGCCATATGGACAACTCTGCAGGCATCGAGCACTTCCCCGAGCGTCAGCTCGACATGTGTCGTCTAGGATTGGGACTCTACGGGATCGATCCTTACTCTTCACCACTCACCAGTCACCAGTCGCCATTACAATGCGTCAGTACCCTCAAGACCACCATCCTACAGTTGCGCCACGTGCCGAAGGAAGAGACCGTGGGCTACTCGCGTAAGGGTGTGCTGACACGCGACAGCATCATTGCCGCTATCCCCATAGGTTATGCCGACGGACTGAATCGCCACCTGGGACGCGGGGCCTGCTATTGTCTCGTCAATGGCCATAAGGCTCCTTATGTGGGCAATATCTGTATGGATGTGGCGATGATTGACGTTACCGACATCCCTGACGTCCATGAGGGCGACATGGTGGAGATTTTTGGCCGCAACCTGCCCGTCAGCGTGCTCAGCGATGTGCTCGACACTATACCTTACGAGGTGCTTACCGCTGTGAGCGGCCGTGTCAAAAAAGTTTATTTCCAGGATTAAGAGTGAAGAGTGATGAATCGACAAACGTCAGGTTTAGGGTGTAAACGTTTACATGAAAAAAAATCACCCTCCGCCGTCCATCTTCTACACTTTTTTTGTACCTTTGCAGCACATAATAGAAAATCGAAAATTATAAATCAATATGAATCCCGTACAAACTACTAAAATGACCAACTACCGTTGGATTATCTGTGCGATGTTGTTCTTCGCAACAACCGTCAACTACATGGACCGTCAGGTGCTCTCGCTGACGTGGAAGGACTTTATCGCTCCTGAGTTCCATTGGACTGATGAAAACTATGGCGTTATTACTTCCGTATTCTCCATCCTTTACGCCGTGTTCTGCCTGTTCGCAGGAAAGTTCATCGACTGGATGGGTACCAAGAAAGGTTATATTTGGGCCATCTTTGTGTGGTCGCTGGGTGCCTGTATGCACGCTGCCTGCGGCTGGGTGACCATGCAGGTAGAAGGTATCGACAGCATCGCAGCCCTGAAAGCAGTTGAGGCAGGTTCAATGACCGCCTTGAGCATTGCCACAGTCTCGGTTTGGCTGTTCCTGTTCTGCCGTTCAGTGCTCGCTTTGGGTGAGAGTGGCAACTTCCCTGCAGCCATCAAGGTGACGGCAGAGTATTTCCCCAAGAAAGACCGTGCCTTTGCCACTTCGCTCTTCAATGCGGGCGCCTCTGTAGGCGCGTTGGCAGCTCCTGTCAGCATTCCGCCTCTTGCCGAGGCGTTCGGCTGGGAGATGGCGTTTATCATCATCGGTGCCCTTGGTTTCATCTGGATGGCACTCTGGGTATTTGTCTATGACAAGCCCAACAAATCGAAGCACGTAAATGCCGCTGAACTCACCTATATCAATCAAGACGTGGAGACAGACGACGATCCGAAAAATGCCAACGACGAGGGGCCTGCTATTGGCTTCTTCCGTTGCTTCACCTTCAAGCAGACATGGTCGTTCATCGTGGGAAAGTTCATGACTGACGGCGTATGGTGGTTCTATCTGTTCTGGGCTCCCGCCTATTTCTCCGACCAGTTCCACTATAAGTCCTCGTCAAGTATGGGTCAGCTACTCATCTTCGTGCTCTATCTTATTGTGACCATTGTCAGCATCTTCGGAGGTTACTTACCCAAGCTCTTCGTTGAGAAGCGTGGCATGAACCCATACGCAGGTCGTATGCTTGCTATGCTGATATTTGCCTTCTTCCCCCTGTTCGCGTTGTTTGCACAGCCCCTGGCCATGTGGCAGGAGAGCCCCATCGACCCAGCATGGTGGCCCGCCATTATTATTGGTCTAGCTGGTGCTGGCCATCAGGCTTGGTCAGCCAACATCTTCTCTACCGTTGGCGATATGTTCCCCAAGTCAACCATCGCTACCGTCACGGGTATTGGAGCCATGGCTGGTGGTCTGGGTTCCATGCTCATCAACTTCAGTTCAGGTAAGCTCTTTACCTATGCTGAGGGACTGGGTTCACAGTTCACCTTCATGGGGTACGAGGGTAAGCCTGGTGCCTACATGATAGTCTTCTGTTTCTGTGCCGTAGCCTACCTCATTGGTTGGGTCATCATGAAGAGCCTCGTGCCGAAGTACAAGCCTATCGTTGTTGACGAGAACTAATTAATTGTCATTTTGGGCTGACTAATCAAAATTTCAAAGGTGCCACTCTTCAGGTTGAAGGGTGCCGGCCTTCAAAGTATAGGGTGCCACTCTTCTATATGAAAGGTGGCACCTTTCTGCCTTCAATCGCCCCGATTGTGGTCATGTAATCGCCGCGATTAAAATCGACATTTCCTCCGTATGTTCAAAATATGCCTTTTTAGGGCATTTTCGTTGTTTATGCGCTAAATTTGTAAAAAAAGTGTTTTTTTATTTGTTTGTTACAAAAGAACTTATTACTTTTGCACCGCAAAATCTGAAACTGCCATTTCCAATCAAGAAATAGGGGAGAGCATATATATATAAATAGGTATAGAAGAAGCCGAAACGCTTTGAAGGGAGTAGGCAAAACAATAAAAACATTAGTGTTATGAAAAAGATTATGTATGTATTCGCAGCATGTGCTGTAATGGCTCTGGCTTCTTGTGGTAGCAAAAGCGAGAAACCCGCTGAACCCGCAACAACTGACAACACCGAGGCCGTTGCTCCTGCTGACGATGTAGAGATTGACGAGGCTGCTGCTTCTATCGCTGGTGCTTACGAAGGTGTAGCCGAGGAGATTGAGAAGGTTCAGAGCAAGGATGACCTGAAGGCTATCTGCATGGCTCTGGGTGAGACTCTGAAGGAACTTGACGCCAAGTATCCTAACTACCAGCCCGACGCTGAAACCGCAAAGGCCATTCAGGAGGCAAGCCAGGCAGTTGGTGAGGCTATCGGTACCGTTGGTAAGGCTCTGAACATGAGCGAGGAAGAGATCAACGAGTGCGCAAGCTACGTCACATTCGAGTAATCGTACAGAACGAGAAAGCATAGCATGAAGACAATCATTAAAAGTGTTGTAGCTTTTGTGCTGCTGTTGGCTCCTGCCAGCATGTCGGCACAAAACACTACGGACGCTGAGGATGCCCGTCAGATGCTGAGCCTGTATTGTCAGGAGAAGATGAAGGAGGTGCCCATCAAGGACGGAGAGTCAAATTCGTTCTATCTTGGCTACTTCTTTGAGGATAACCAGATGAACATTGTCTATGGTGTTGAAACTGAGATATTCAACGCCATGAGCAAAAACCGAGAGGCAGCTGCGCAGGCTCTCGTTGAGGAGTTGGCCTCCAATGAGGAATTGGTAGGCATGCTGGCGTTGCTGACTATATGTGACGGTTCGCTGGTTTATGTTGCTGTGGGTCTTGACGGTGACGCTACCGACCCCAACAACCAACTGATGTTCCCCTTTGATGCCGACAACGTGAAAGCTATCGTGCTCAAAGCCGCAGGCGACTGATTAGACAATAAAGAGAATGCCGAAACGCTTGGAAGGGAGTAGGCAGCAATAACAATTTAAATTCATTTATAACGTTATGAAAAAGATTTTTTATGTAATTGCAGCATGTGCTGTAATGGCTCTGACTTCTTGTAACAATGGTCTGAGCCCCGAGGGACAGAAAGCATGGGACAACTTCAAGCAGCTCGCAGCTACCTTTGAGAGTATGGAAGCTTGTGATGCCAGCTACGCTGACGAAGCAGCATTTGCTGAGGGTCACGCCGCTTTCGTAGAGGCTACGAAGAAGATGCAGGACTATGCCCTGGAGATTACTCCCGAGCAGGCCGACAGCTTCAAGACTATGTGTGAGACATGCGCTGCCACAATTCAGAAGGCTCAGGAGGCCATCCAGACAAGGGTTGAGGTTGAGCAGGCCGCAGAGGAGATTGAGCAGGCTGCTGAAGAAGTAGAAAGCGAAGAATAAGCTTTTTGCTTGTTTAAACTAGTTATACCAGAGGTGGTCAGCAATGACCACTTCTTTTTTTTGTCCCCATGTGCGCGTACATTATATAATATATATGTTATCATTTTTAACATAGGAAAGGTGTAAAAATATCACTAAAAGCGCGTTTTTGGGGCCGTTTTGTTAATTTTTTAAGGAAATATGAATATTTTTTTTGTTTTTATTTGTTAATTACAAAAGTAAATGTTACCTTTGCACCGCTCCAAAAGTCTCAAAATGCCTGTCTCCGATGAAGAGATGTGGCAGATTTGTATTTCTAACAAGGCTTAACAGAGAACAACTATTATTAATTTAAATAAGTAAACGAGAGAGAATTTATGGAAAAAAGATTAACGATGTTTTTCGCTGCGCTGTTCCTGAGTTTGGGAATGGCTATGGCACAAACTACAGTTAAAGGTACCGTAATATCTCAGGACGACGGCCAGCCGATTATCGGTGCTGCCGTTCAGGTAGTAGGTACCAAGACCGGTCTGTTGACAGACATGGACGGTCAGTTTACCATTACATTGCCCGCCGGCAAGACTCAGCTGCAGGTTTCTTACCTTGGTATGGAAACCCAGGTTGTGACTGCAAAGAACGGCATGCGTGTGTTTTTAAAAGGCGATGCCCGTTCGATGGAAGAGGTCGTCGTTGTCGGTTATGGTTCTGCTAAGAAACTCGGAACCATCGCGGGTTCAGTAAAGACTGTGACTTCCGAGAAATTTGAACACCGTCCAGTTGCCAATGTTGGTGATGCCCTTCAGGGACAGGTTGCGGGTCTTCAGGTATTCACGTCATCAGGTGAACCCTCTGCCAGTGTATCTATGCGTATTCGTGGTGTGACGTCTATTAATGCTTCAACAACCCCGTTGTACATCTTGGACGGAACAGAAATCACGTCTTCTACATTCCAGACGTTGAACCCGAATGACATTGAGTCGATGACCGTGCTGAAGGATGCTTCTTCTACGGCTATTTACGGTTCACGTGCAGCTAATGGCGTCATTATTCTGACTTCAAAACGTGGTAAGTATGGCCAGCAGGCTCAGGTTACCATTTCTGCTCAGTATGGTGTCTCTAAGATGACTGGAGACCATATGGAAATGATGAATGCCGATCAATGGTTCCAGTTGCAGGAGCTGATAACCCCAGCTAACAAGACAAACGACAACTTCCAGGCTATGAAGAATTACTATCTGAAGAATGGTATCTCTACTGACTGGTCTGACATTCTTTTTGGTGGAACCGCTCCCACGTCTGAGATTACTGCCAGTGTTGTAGGTGGCTCAAACAACATGTCTTACCTCCTGTCTTATGGACACTATCAGGCTGAGGGAATTATGGATGACTCCGATATGCGTCGTGAGTCTCTTCGAGTGAATCTGGAATCAACTATTACAGATTGGCTGAAGATAGGTTCTAATACCAACTTGGCTTTTACAAAATACGGCACGACTGCTTTTGGTGGTTCAGGCAATTCATGGTACAACAAGGTTACTGGCTCTCGCTGGTATTTGCCTATTGAGACCATGTACGAAATCAAGGGTCTTGATCGTAGCGATTATGCAAATTCAACATTTGAGGGTTACGGTAAGCGTCAGGATTACTTCGAGTTTCTGGGCCTCTGGAACCCTTACTATCTGAGTGAAATCCAGCCTTCTACAACCGAGCGTATCAATATCAATGAGAACGCATACGTGAACATCAGCCCTATTAAGGGTCTTAACATTCGCTCTGCCATCGGTTTGGAGGCTCTCGACTATACAATGTCCGGTAATGCTCTTCCTATTGAACCGTTTGAGGGTGCAGGTACTTCTACTGAATCTTTTGAGCGCTATTATCAATGGACAGTTACGAACACAGCTGAATACAAATTCAAAGTTGCTGGTTTACACGACTTCACTGTGCTGTTGGGTCAGGAGTCAACTTACTCTAAGGATCGTGGATTCCGTCTGCGCGTTGAGGGTTTGACAGACGAACGCCTGTTGCTTCCGAGTGCTGGTTCTAAAGCTATTGTCCCAACTACTTCACAGGCTTATAAGACTGAGGAGAGTCGCAACTCTTGGTTCGGCGCTTTGAATTATGCATACGATGATCGTTACTTCGTTGACCTGAGTATCCGTCGCGATGGAAGCTCACTTTTCGGTGAAAACAACCGTTGGGCTACATTTGGCGCTGCTGCTGTCATGTGGAAGATTTCTTCTGAGAAGTTCATGGCATCTACTAAGAAGTGGTTGAACGATTTGGCAGTAAAAACCAGCTATGGTTCTACTGGTAACTCTGGTATAGCCGCTTACCGTGCACTTGGTCTTGTTGGTACTGGATATATTTACAATGGACAGTCTGGTACTGCTATCACTAACCCTTCGAACCCTGATTTGACTTGGGAGACAGTTAAGACGTTCAACTTAGCTCTTACGGGTCGTGTCTTTGACCGTGTTAGCTTCGACTTCGAGTATTATAACAAGGTAACCAGCGACATGCTCATGGAGATTCCTTACTCTTACACCACGGGCTTTTCTGGTGGCTGGGGTAACGTTGCTGAGATGCGTAACCGCGGTTTTGATTTTACCCTCGAGTTTGATATCATCAAGAACAAGGACTGGAGATGGATGGTTGCTGTAAATGGTAACTACAACCAGAACCGCATTACCAAGTTGTTCCAAGGTCTTGATTATTATACTATCGGTAATACCGGTCTCCGTATGGAGGTTGGACATCCCTATGGTGAGTTCTACTCAGTACGTTGGAGTCACGTTGACCCGCGCGATGGTCAGAACGTATGGCTTGACAAGAATGGTAACGAGACGAAGATCTACTCTGAGGACGATCAGGTAATGACAGGTAAGTGCCAGTATGCTCCTTGGTCAGGCGGTCTGATGTCAACCCTTTCTTGGAAGGGAATTCAGCTTGATGTACAGTTTACGGGTATGTTTGACCGATACATGACTAACAATATGCGCTACTTCGTGGAGAATGCAGGTTTTGCATCCGACATGAACCAGACCACCGACATGCTCAACATGTGGACTACACCTGGCCAGGTAACAGACATTCCTGCTGCTGACGCCGACATCGAGTTTGATACGCACCTGTTGGAGGAGGCTTCGTTTGTGCGTTTAAAGATGTTGCAACTCTCTTACACCTTCCCGAAGAAGCTGATTCAACAAACACGTATTCTGAAGGATGCAAAAATTTACTTTGTAGGACGTAACCTGCTGACATTCACGGGTTATACGGAATACGATCCGGAGGTGAACTCAAATATTACATTGGGTAACTATCCTAACACTCGTCAGTATTCTATCGGTTGCCAACTCACATTCTAATAAACTTAAAGAGAAAAAGCTATATGAAAAAGATATATGTAATCATGTTATCAGTAATGACGTTGGGTTTTGTTTCTTGTGACATGGACATGAAACCTTATGACGCCATTCCTGATACAGAGGCTCTTCAGTCATATAATGACTTCAAGAACATGCGTGTGGGCCTTTACTCTCCGTTGAGAGGACTCAATAGCGGCAGATTCCTGCTGGTAACTGAGATGATGACCGACAACTTCAATGCAATGGTCGGCTTCTCTAATACCTATGGTGATATGTACCGCTGGCAGTTTACCCCTCAGACTGACGATTTCGAGAGTATCTGGGGTGGTTACCAGATTCTTATCGGTCGTTGCAACTATATTATTCAGTTCGGCAATGCAGTTGACTTCACCGACGAGGAGAGGTTTACTGCTGATCAAGTGGTGCAGTGCAAGCAGGTTATCGGGGAAGCTTACTTTCTGCGTGCTTATGCTTTGTTCAACCTTGCACAGTATTTCTGCGTTGACTATGAGGCCGCTACAGCTAATGAAGCCAATAGCGGTGTTGCATTCTCTACGGTATATGCTCCTACATCAGACAATTCTAAGTATCCTGGACGCGCTACGTTGGCAGAGACTTATGCTCAGATTAAAAATGATATCGAAGCAGCAAAGCCCTTGATTCCCACAGAACTTACCGAGTTGAACAAGGCAAACCCGTTGGCATATGTCAGTCATGATGCTATCACAGCCTTCGAGGCTCGTGTAGCATTGGCTATGGACGACTACACCGCTGCAGCAGCCAAGGCCGTGCAACTTATTGAAGGTGGGTCCTATGCACTCTGCTCTGACGCTGACGAACTGGTTCAGATGTGGCACTACGACAATACTCCAGAGGCTATTTGGCAGCTTCCCATCCCGTCTGCTAACGAGTTAGCAAGCCAGACAGGTCAGTATTTCCTTCCCTACAACGATGGCAGTACACCTGACTATATCCCCAGCGGTGACTTCTTGGCTGTTTGGTCCAACAACGACTTGCGTATTAAAGCATACTTTGATGTTGCTGACCTGACAACTTCAATCGGCACTAGTGGCACGATTCTGATGTTGAATAAGTACCCCGATGATTCTGGTATTCATCAGAACATAGTGAAGTCTGAGAACGGACGTTGGCAGAGTGAACCCAAAGTTTTCCGTATCGCAGAAATGTATCTGATAGCTGCTGAGGCATACGCTCAGGCAGGAAATGTAACTGAAGGTAGCAAGTATTTGAATGAATTGCAGGCTAATCGCTTCCAGAGATTCAGTTCTGAAACTTACGGAAATGTAACAGAACTCATGAACGAAGTGAAGAATGAGCGTCGCCGTGAGATGGTTGTAGAGGGTACTCGTCTATTCGATTTGAAACGCTGGCACATGGGTGTAACACGTACTTCTACACAAAAGGATGATATGTGTCTGTTCCCAGGATCGGATGTAACTACAAAACTGACGAAGTCTGCTAATGATCCGAAGATGATTCTGCCGATTCCCAAGGCTGAGATTGACGCTAATCCGCAGATTGTCCAGAACCCGGGTTATTAATGTAAGATTATTCATTAAACATTAAAGAGAAAAGAGAATATGAAATATATCAAATTTTTCATGTTGATGGTTGCTGCTGTGCTCATCGCTTCTTGTTCGAGTGATGATGCTACATACAATTCAGAAACTGGCACTACAGTTGGTTTTACAAGTGACACCATCAAGGTAAAGGAGAGTACAGGTTTCTTCAATGTTCCCATCGCAATTGAAGGAAAACGCAATGGTGATATAAAGTTCCAAATTGAGGTTCTTGCTGCTGGTGAGAATCCCGCAACTGAAGACAAGGACTTTATGATCACAGGTAAGACGCTTACGCTGCTCAATGATACTACATCGTCTGATGCGCTGAAGGTAGAGATTAAGACTATCGATAACAGCGAAATCAATGAGGCTCGTATGTTTAAACTGAAGATAGTCAACCTCCAAGGCGCTCAGTTGGTAAATGATGAGGTTGTTGTTGTACTTCGTGACAACGATGCTGCGTTCTTTGAGAAGTTCTATGGTAAGTGGACATTCTCTGCCATCGATTCAGAGGGTGCTCCTGTTGAACGTACAATCACTATCACTGGTCCGTCTGACGAAGAAGACCCCGACTATGAAAAGGTACTGACTGTTACTGGTAACTCGTTCCTGAATGTCGGTGTAGCGCTGAACTTCCAGTGGCATTTCAACTATTCGTTTGATACTGCTACAAAGAAGGGTACTTTGGGCTTCGTCATGGGTGAACTTGTTTCAAGCTACAGCACTGATTACCAGTGGACTTGGTATAAGAACGTTGGTACAGACCTTTCTGACGAGGATCTCACTGCAGTGTGGACTCTCGGTGAGGGCGATAGCTTCCCGACTGAAATTGTTTGGGAAGAAACGATGGTTGATGACTGGTCTGAAGGTTCTTATCTTTGGTTCTATCAGCCAGGTGCTGGTTGGTGGGAGCGTTATGGTAAGATTAAGCTCATCAAACAGTAACTCTTGAATATGTACTTCATAAGAGGAAAGGCATGTAAAATTGCCTTTCCTCTTTAATCGTCTTAATACAAATTATATGAAAAAGCTATCTCTATTTCTTATCCTTTTAGCTGTCACATTGTCTGTTTCTGCTAAGGATCGTACGCTGGAGCAGCTTATGCTGGCTGCTCGGCAGACGTTACAAAATCATGCTGAAAGTGGTCAGCAACGACGTGCTATTGCCAATGCCTCGTTGGATGTTATTCAGCGTTGCACGCAACTGACCGTTATTGGTGGAAAAGTGGGGTTTGCTGTCATTGCCAATGATGACGAGTTTGAGGCAGTGTTGGGCTATTCAACCAACGAGTATGATGTAGAAAATGTTGCTCCTGGTTACCTGTGGTGGCTTGAAACTATCAATAAGCAGCTTGAATATAATAAAGAGCGTGGTCTTAAGATGGAAACCGTACGTCCGGAAGGTCCGCTTTTCCCTTCCAGCGTTGAATTCTTGATGGAGACACAATGGGGGCAGGGTACACCCTATAACAATATGACACCGACCTATCAAGATGGGAAGAAAGAGGTACACTACGTGACGGGCTGTGTGGCTACGGCTATGGCGCAGATCATGTATTACTATAAGCATCCGGAAAAAGGTAAGGGTACTATTTCTTACTATTTTACGCCTGAAGGTAGTCAGGTCTCGACCAAACTGAGTGATAACTTGGCTAAGACTCCTTATGCTTGGGATAAAATGCTTCCCATATATAAGGGAGTCAACTATACTCCAGAGCAGGGAGATGCTGTTGCATTGCTGATGAAGCATTGTGGTTATTCTGTGAATATGCAATATACCAAAAGTGGTAGTGGTGCCTTTACAAGCGATGCTGTAGATGCTCTGCGCAAAAGATTCTACTACAATGAGAATATGCATTTCTATTGGCGTACCTATTTCCCCAATGAGGAATGGATGGAAAAGATTTTTGCCGAACTGAACGATGGTTGTCCCGTACTTTATGGTGCACAACGTGCTGATGGAGGTCATGAATTTGTACTCGATGGCTATGATGAGGACGGTAAGGTACACGTTAACTGGGGGTGGGAAGGCAGTCAGGACGGCTGGTTCGACATTGCTAGCCTGAATGGTTACACTACTGGTCAGGAGATGGTACTCGTCCGTAAAAATGATGTTATTGTACCCTATCAGTCGTATTGGGGAATAGATGGTGATATTATAATTACGAAGAAGCAAGGATCAACGCTCAATGCCTCGTTCAGAGCCTTTAATTTCGACTATAACGCATTTACGGGTCAGGTTGGAATTTTAGCCCAGAACTTATCAACCCAGCTGCTGACCGTGTTGGATGCAGACGATATAGGTCCTGTAGAATATCTCAGTGGATATAATTTCCAATACACTGGCGTTAGCTTTGCAAGTTTGGCGGATGGTTCCTACAGAATCTATGCAGCCTCGAAGCACGTCGATGAGACCGACTGGCAGCCCATCCGTTGTCACGAGGATAACAACAATAGCTGTATTCTGACCATAGACGGCAGCAATATTTCGCTGACCAAGGAGAACAATGCCAACTGGACATCGGACATTGAGGATGTCCGCGTCGACGGCGATGTTCCGCTGCGTTACTTCGACCTTTCTGGTCGCGAGGTTGACGCTTCTGCCCGGGGAGTCATCATCATCAAACAAGGCAACATAACAAAGAAGGTGGTCCGTTGACCACCTTCTTTGCTTTCTGCGCCCCTGCCCTAAGCCTCCCCTAAACAGGGGAGGTTTGGTGGGGTCTTATTCCGGCATCAGTAGCACCGTAACGCTGCGTGCAGCTTGGGCACCCATCACCAGCACCTGGGCAATGTCGGCCGTCTTCGACGGTCCGCTGATGAACGTGCCGTAGCCGTAGTCGTTGAACTCAATTTGCCTATAGGCCTCGTGCATGTTGTTGACAATCTCGCTTTTCGGCAGCAGGATGACGAGGTGCTCTGAGATGAAGCAGACGGCACGCTCCTTCATCTGCTGAGGCACCCAGACGCAGCCGTTCTCTGCCACACCGAACATACCACGTACGATGCCTATGTCGGTGCCGTTGAGGTCGCTTGCCTCTGCCACGGTGTCTGGGTTGCGTGTGTTGATGCATATTTCCGGCAAGTTCGAGGCAATTTCCTTGGCATCAGGAAACAGCTTGCGAATGAGTACGTTGACGTCATGGTCTCTGCCCACCAGCAACACCCGTCCACCCACGCTCTCGCTCATCTTCATAAACTGCTCCAGCGGGTCGGGGTAGTTGACGGCGTTGATGTCATCGAGTGACGGCATATCGTACTTCTCGCGTACGTTTTCGCGAAGCCTCTTCAGTATATCTTCTTTGCTACTCATTTCTTTATTTCCTTTATAATAGAGTGGAATGGTTTTCTGGGGAACTTCATCATTTCGTGACCTTCGGCCCACGGGTTGATGGAGAGGTTCATCAAGAATGGTGGAATGACATTAGCTACAGGCGATACGGCTGTGGCTGCCTTGTAGAGGGCAGGAGAGCCGAATAGCACGTTCATGCCACGACACATCATCTTCTTCTCAGAATTGGCTGTACCGAGACGGTCGAGCTTCTGGCGCCACTTATATACTTGGTCGCCCAAGTCAATCTTCACTGGACATACCGTCTGACAGCTCAGACAGAGCGTGCAAGCAGAGACGTTACCGGAGTGCAGCAAAGGGTTACGTAGCATACCAAGATTGATGCCCACAGGCCCTGGGATGAAGTAGCTGTAGGAGTAGCCTCCCGAGCGTCGATAGACGGGGCATGTGTTCATGCATGAGCCGCAGCGGATGCACTTTAACACCTCCCAGTGGTCGGGATTGCCTATCCACTCTGATCGTCCGTTATCGACGAGGATGATGTGCATCTCCTTAGCCGTAGGACGTGCCTTGCGGAAGTGTGAGGTGTAGGTGGTGGTAGGCTGACCTGTACCGGCACGGCAGAGCATGCGCTGGAAGACGGCCAGACAATCGTAGTTGGGGATGACCTTCTCGAGTCCGATGGCAGCGATATGCAACTTGGGGCACGATGTGGACATGTCGGCATTACCCTCGTTGGTGCATACCACGATATCGCCCGTCTCGGCAATGCCGAAATTGGCACCTGTCATGCCTGCGTCGGCCGTCAGGAACTCGTTACGCAGCGACAGGCGTGCCATATAAGTAAGGTACGTGGGGTCGTGGTTGCCCTTCTCTTTTGAGATACCTTTCTCTTCAAATAGTTTACCCACGTCATCGTGGTTCAGGTGAATGGCTGGCATGACGATGTGACTCGGTTTCTGTCCCTTCAGTTGGATGATACGTTCACCGAGGTCCGTCTCAACCACCTCGATGCCGTGTGATTCGAGATAGGGGTTCATCTCACACTCTTCTGTGAGCATAGACTTTGATTTCACCAGTTTCTTCACGTCGTGCTTCCTGAGAATGTCATAGACTATTTGGTTGAACTCCTTGGCATCCTTCGCCCAATGGACAATGACGCCGTTCTTCTCGGCATTGGTGGCAAACTGCTCTACATACTCGTCGAGGTGGGTGATGGTGTGACGTTTGATGGCTGACGCTTTCTCGCGTAGCTGTTCCCATTCGTCGAGCTCTTGCGCCATGTTGTCACGCTTGGTGCGTACAGCCCAGAATGTGGTGTCGTGCCACTTTGCATAGGTCTTGTTCTTCAAGAACACTGCGGCTTTCTTGCTATGTTGTGTTGACATTGATATTTACAATTTAACAATTTACAATTTACAGTCCTGCGGCCAGAATCTCCACTACGTGCTTGAACTCAATCTTCAGGCCTTGCTTACGGGCAACACCAGCCATGTGCATCAGGCACGAGCAGTCAGGGCCGGTAATGTACTCGGCACCCGTCTGGATGTGACGCTCTACCTTGTCGAGGCCCATTTGGGCGCTGATGGCCGTTTCCTCCACAGAGAACATGCCTCCGAAGCCGCAACACTCGTCAGGACGCTCAGGCTCTACCACCTCAATGCCCTCGACTAACTGCAGCAAGTTCTTGATTTTGTTGAACTTGGGAACGTTCATTTCACTGGGCGACGACAGCCCTAACTCGCGTACACCATGACAGGAGTTGTGCAAGCTGACCTTGTGGGGGAAGGTGCCGAGCGGTTGGTTGACCTTCACCACGTCGTGCAGGAACTCCACCACATCCATGCATTTCTTTGCCGTCTCGCACTCCGTCTTGCCATGAAGCAGGCGCGGGTAGTTGATGCGGATGAAGGCAGTACAACTGACAGACGGCGCCACCACGTAATCGAAGCCCTTGAACTTCTCCTCGAACTTGGTTGCCAGTGGCACGGCCTGACTCTCGAAACCTGCATTGGCCATAGGCTGGCCGCAGCAAGTCTGATTTTCAGGATACTCTACATCGAGTCCCAAGTGGCATAGCAGTCTGTAAGTGGCAACGCCTACCTCAGGATATACTGCATCGACATAACAGGGAATGAATAATCCTATCTTCATTTATTTGCTTTTTTACCTTTTTACTTTTTTACCCTTAGAAGACATGTAGTCCGAGGAACACCATGAGGCCGTTCATGAGAATCCAGAAGATGGCAAACGGCATGGTCTTGCGCATGATATCACCATCCTGACCCTCCATGTCGCAGGCTGCCGTAGCAATGGCGATGGACTGTGGTGAGAGCAACTTACCACCCTCAGAGCCGGCACAGTTGGCTGCTGCCAGCCAGTTGGTCTCGTTACCACTGACTCCAAAGAATGTGCCCTGATTGACCAGTCCCAGGTCGCTGGCTGCCGTTGCCTGCAGTTTGCCGAAGAGGATGTTGGCATTGGTGGCACTACCCGTAACGAACGTGCCTATAGAGCCGATGAGGGGTGCGAAGAACGGGAAGGCCGAGCCGGTGAGTAGTACCAGCCCTTTGGCAATATCGTTGGTCATTCCGCAGTTGTTCATCAGCATAGCCATCGCCACCAGGCAGCAAATGGTGACAACGGTCTTCTGCAGGTTGAGCGTGGTTTTGGCTAGTAGCGTCAGCAGTTTGCCGAAGCTCATGCCCTGAATGAGCCCACCGATGACGGCACCGAGGAAAATCATGAGTCCGGCATTCGAGAGCCAGCCGAACTTGAAGGTGTTGCCGATGACGGGCAGTTCGAACTTTGTTACTAATGTATCGTTCAGCAATTCGTTGATGGGTGGCACAATCTTGCTACTGATGAGAATGAAGAAGATGATGAGTCCATAGACGCTCCATGCCTTGAGGGTCTTGGAAACACCGAACTTCTTCCGTTCTACATGCACCATGTCCTTTTCGGCCTCGTGGCGCAGAAAGAGCTTGTTATAGAGGAGCATGGCGGCAATGGCGGCTACGGAACCCAGGATGGCGGGTGTCTCGGGCCCGATGAAGTGGGCACAGCAGAACTGCACGATGATGGAGCAGGTGCCTACGAAGAGGGCAATGGTGACGTTCTTCATGATCTTCGTGCGGTCAGTCATCATCAGGATGAGGAACGGCGTAATGTAGAACATCAAAGCGAGCTGCAGGATGATAAATGTGGCTACCTCACAGAGTTCTTCAGGAGTGGCTGTGCCGCTAGCCGCTACCTGATTGGCCAGCGTCGTGGCAGGCAAACCCACTGCACCGAAGCCTACGGCTACCGTGTTTGCCACCAGACAGATGACTGCAGAGAACATCGGCTTAAAGCCTAGCCCGATGAGGATGGCAGCGGGAATGGCAACGGCTGTTCCGAAGCCTGCCATGCCTTCGAGCACACCACCGAGACCCCATGTCAGCAGGAGCACGAGCAGTCCCTTGTCGGAGGTCATTTGGATGAACTGCGTCTTGATGGTCTCTATCTCCTTTGTCTCGCAAAGGATGTTATAGCTGAAGATGGCGCAGATAATAATGAGGATAATCGGGAAACAGGCCTTCAGCAGTCCTTCGACGACTGACCACAAGGTAATGCCGTAGATGGTGGCATCGGCATATTTCTCTGGAGTGATGCCCATGTAGGGCACAGCGAACAAAGCCAGCAGGACGGTTACGGCTAACGTGACAATCGCACTTCTATAGCCTGACACTTTGAAACCCATCATCAGTACGATAAGCAAAATAATGGGGATTACGGAGATAAGAGCTGTCATAGGATTCTTAGTTGCTTGTTGTTTCTGGGGCAAATATACGAAAAAAAAATTAAACAGACGTACTTTTTTACCATAAAATTTCAGATATTCAACATCTTTTTGTATCTTTACACCCAGAAATTATCACTAAAAATCCGGATACTGCTATGCTAAACCTATTTTTGACTGAATTGAGACAGCTGTTACCAGCTGACCGTATCTACACTGACGAGCTTCGTACGCTGGGCTGGGGTACGGATGCCAGTTTCTACCGAATGATTCCAAAAGTTGTCGTACGCAGCGACGGCGAAGAGGAAATATCGCGTATTGTCAAGCTTTGCCGTAAGCACAAGCTGCCGTTTACGTTCCGTGCTGCCGGCACGTCACTCTCTGGTCAGAGTTGTACGGATTCGGTGCTCATTGTGGCAGGAAAGCATTGGGAGAAATGGAACTTGAATGGCGATGCGAGTATGATTACGTTGCAGCCAGGCATCGTAGGTGCGCGGGTGAATGAAATCCTTAAACCCTACGGAAGAGTATTTCCACCCGACCCGGCATCAGTAGGTGCTGCGATGGTGGGTGGCATAGTCATCAATAATGCATCGGGCATGAACTGCGGCGTACATGCCAACAGCGACCGTATGCTACTTTCAGCTCGTATCATTCTGACTGACGGTACTGTTCTGGATACCGGTTCGGTAGAGAGCCGTGAACAGTTCCGCAAAACCCATCCGGACTTTATTGCCAAGATTGAGACGCTACGTGATAAAGTAAAGAATGACGAGCAGTTGTGCGCGCGTATATTAAAAAAGTATAGTATCAAGAACGTGACAGGTCTGAACCTGCGACCGCTGGTGGCTTATGATGATCCGTTCGATATCATTGCTCACTCGATGGTGGGTAGCGAGGGAACGCTGGCTTTCCTGTCGGAAGTGACCATGCGTACATTGCGTGACTATCCGTTCAAGGCCTCGGCGATGGTCTATTTCCTGACGATGAAGGAGAGCTGTGAAGCTGTTGTGGCGATGAAGAAACTGAAGGCTGGTAGTGAAGACATGCAGATGAGCGCTGAGCAGCTGATGGTGAAGAGTGCAGAGATGCTCGATTACAAGTCGTTAAGTTCAGTTGACGATCCTGTGTTCCTGCAATACAAGAAGGATGTGGATGCGGGCAGGATAGAAAGCGTGGAACCCGGCGATTATCATAACCTAACGGCCATCCTGACGGAGACGAAGGCTGTGACGCACGAGCAGCTGTTGGAGAAGATTTCCTGTATCAAGGAATGTCTAGGACAGTTCCGCCTTTACCAACCGGCGGAGTTTACCGAAGACCCTGCGGTGTATGGCAAATATTGGGCTATCCGTAGCGGCATCTTCCCCAGCGTGGGTGGTACACGTCCCGTTGGCACGTCATGCCTGATTGAGGACGTGGCATTCCCCATTGAATCGCTGCCTGAGGCTACGGTGAAGTTGCAGCAGCTTATTGCTGACCACGGGTACGATGATGCCTGCATCTATGGTCACGCTTTTGAGGGGAACTACCACTTCATCCTGAACCAAAGCTTTGCCGATGAGCATGAGGTGGCACGCTATGCCGAGATGATGCGCGAGGTGGCTAAATTGGTTGTTGAGGGGTACGACGGCTCACTGAAGGCCGAGCATGGAACAGGTCGTAACATGGCTCCGTTCGTGATGTACGAGTGGGGTGAGAAGGCATACGAGGTGATGAAGGAGCTGAAACAGATCTTTGACCCCGAAGGACTTCTGAACCAAGGTGTTATCTTCAATGACGATCCTGACTGCTTCATCAAGTGCCTGAAACCTCTGCCCGTACTGGACTATGATTTTGACAGCGTGTCAGATGGTGGAAAGTATCTGATGGACCCAACGCTATCGACGGCGAAGGAAACCATTGAGCAGGTGAAACGTGCCAACAAGTGCATAGAGTGTGGTTTCTGCGAGGTAAACTGTATGTCGTGCGGTCTGACGCTGTCGTCGAGAATGCGTATTGCCGTACAGCGCGAGATACGCCATCTGACGAAGACTGGAGAGAATCCTGTACGATTGGCTACGTTGAAGAAACAATACAAATACTATGGTGACCAGACGTGTGCTACTGACGGACTGTGTTCGACGTCGTGCCCGATGAAGATCAACACGGGCGAACTGACGCACCTCATCCGGCAGATGGACATGAATCACTCAAAGCTGGGCTATCAGGTTGGAGAGTTTGCTGCCAACCACATGGCTGGCATCAAGTCGGGACTGCGCGTGGTGCTCGACGTGGCTCATCTCGGACACGTTACGCTTGGTCCTACGCTGATGACGAGCGTCTGCCGCACCATGAACAAAGCTGGTCTGCCTCTCTGGACCACTGCTATGCCCAAGAAGAAGAGACAGCCGAAGAAGTCGGACCTCACACAGTTTATCATAGAGAAATCATTACCCACCAACAGCCAGCATCCGTCACCCAACACCGACCTCAAGGTCGTCTATTTCCCCAGCTGCATCAACCAGACGATGGGACTGTCGAAAGAAGCGAAGGTCAAGCATGCCCTTGTCGATGAGGTCATTCAGCTGATGGCAAAGGCTGGCTATGAGGTCATCTTCCCTGAAGGCATGGAGCGTATGTGCTGCGGCCAGATATGGGAGTCGAAAGGTATGCTCGATATTGCCGACCGCAAGAGTGCTGAACTGGAGGCTGCCCTCTGGAAAGCTTCGGAGCAGGGAAAGTATCCGGTGCTCTGTGCACAGAGTCCCTGTCTGCACAGGATGAAGAAGGTGATGAAGAAGATGAAATTGTACGAGCCTGCCGAGTTCATTATGACATACTTGAAAGACCGCCTGGACTTCCATCCAACAGATAAACATATCGCCCTGCACCTGACCTGTTCGACACGTCAGATGGGTGTTGACAAGGATATGATAGCATTGGCAAAGCTCTGTTCCAACAATGTTTATCTGCCTGAGGGCGTCGGATGTTGCGGCTTTGCCGGTGACAGGGGCTTTACTTTCCCCGAGATGAACCGTTATGCACTACGGAAACTCCGTCCACAGATAGAGAAAAACCATATTGAAGTGGGCTACTCGAATAGTCGCACCTGCGAGATTGGTCTGGAAGCCAACACGGGCATTCCGTATATGAGCATTATCTATCTGGTGAATCTGTGTACCACGGCAAAGGCTAATGGCTAAGTCAGAGCAGCGGAGCCAGTAGCCGGGCAAGGCTTTCCAGCAGGCGCTTGAGGAAGGACGGGCGCATGCGGTGGGGCATGTCGTTGAGCAGGCGGGCATGCTGCTGGTCGGCAATGAACACTTCGCGGAAGCGGGAGGCTGTCTCTTCGTCGTAGATGAAGATGTTGCTCTCAAAATTGTTCTCGAACGAGCGGAAGTCAATGTTTGTGGAACCGCAGGTGGAGAGCGTGTCGTCAACCACCATGAGCTTCGAGTGAAGAAAGCCGTCCTGATAGAGCCACACCTGTGCACCGGCCTCGGCCATCTCGCGCAGGTAGCTGCGGCCTGCCCATTCCACAAAGCGGGCATCACTGCGCATGGGTACGATGAGGCGCACGTCGATGCCTCCCAGGGCTGCCGTCTTCAGCGCAAACAATACGGGCTCAGTAGGCAGGAAGTATGGTGTCTCCATCAGGATACTCTTCTTGGCTGTGGAGATAACATGCACGTAGCCTTGCATGATTTCAGGATAGGGCGATGCCGGACTGCTGGTGACAATCTGAGCGATGGGGGAACCTCCCCCGTCCCCTCCGAAAGAGGGGGGAGTGGAGGGTGGATAGTATTTGCGGTGTGAGATGAGCGTCCGGTCAACGAAGTACCAGTCAATGAGGAATGCGCGTTGCAGGGCATAGACCACGCTGCCTTCCACGCGAATCATGGTGTCGCGCCAAGATTGTGTTTCTGTTCCTTGCCAGTAGCGCAGTGCAAGATTCATTCCTCCAATGAATCCCACACGACCGTCGATGACACAGATCTTGCGGTGGTTGCGGTAGTTTACCTTGTTGGCAAACGACGGGAAGCGTACAGGTAGGAAAGGTACTACCTCGATGCCTTCCTCGCGCATGCGCTCGAAGAAACGGTGACGGACGTTCCAGCAGCCCACGTCATCGTAAATCAGTCGTACTTCAACTCCTTCGCGGGCACGGTCGATGAGCATATCGCTGATGAGTCGGCCCAAAGGATCGTCCTCTATAATATAAAAATCCAGGTGGATATGGTCGCGTGCCTCGCCGATAGCCTTGAAGAGGGCAGGGAAGAAGTCCTTGCCGTCGCACAGCAACTGGATGTCATCTACCTTGAAGGGTAGTGAGAAGTTCTGGTTGACGTACAGGTCGATGAGTGGTTTGTGGTCATCGGGCAGATGAAGGCTCCGCTGTTCCACAAACTCCAGCATGGAACGTTTCGACAGTTGGTCGAGCGACCGCTGGCTGACCATGCGTTGTTTGCGGGTGTTGATGCCAAAGAACAGGTAGAACACGATGCCGACAATGGGCACGAAGAAGATGACCAGTGCCCAGGCCATGGTCTTGGCTGGCTGGCGGTTGTCCATCACGACGTGAACAATGGCCACCGTCACGATAATCCAGTAGAGTACAACACCTACAGCATATAGTCCGTGCATTGCCAAATCGGTAAATTATATTATAACATCGTTGCCCAGCTTGCGGGCTAGCGTGTTGCGCAGTTCCTGTGTCTGCTTGAGCTGTGTCATCAGGCTCTTGATGTGCTCCATGTCGCGGGTGGCATTACGCAACTGGTTCTGCAAATGCTTCAGCTGTTGCTCTACGATGCTCATACGGTAGTCGAGCACCAAGTGGGTTATCTGTCGTACCAGACTGCCCTCCCTTTGGGGGACGCTCATGCTGGCACTGAGCTGATAGCGGCTCATGGCGAGGTCGGCAGCCAGTTGGCTAATCTGCGGGTCGGGATGTCGCACGAAATACGTCTCGGCCTTGAAGTCGCGTTCATTGGAGTGTTCGACAGCCTCAGCAAGTATGCGACGATAGCGTTCGTCTGACAGCTGTATGCCGTCCTGTGACAAATCGTAGTCAATGTATTGTGCTACGGTGAGACTCGTTGTCCCTCCGTCCTCTGTCTCCAGATTGTCGAATACCACCTCTTCTCCATGACGTATCACCTCACGGATGATGAGGGTTTCGACGGGAGAAGCCCCCTCCAACCTTCCCCCATTGGGGGTGGGGGCCTCCCCCTGTCCCCCTCCAAAAGGAGAGGGTATGGAGGGTGCTTCTTCTCTCTCCACTCTTCTCTCTTCTCTCTCCTCTCTCCTCTTTTCTTCGCGGTTCGCCCTGATAAAGTTGTTCATCGTGTTGATGAGCGTCCGCTCGTTAACCCCCAAGCGTACGGCACAATCGTGCAGGTAGGTATCGCGCTTGATGGGGTCGGGGATGACGCTGACACTCTTGACGATGTTGCTGATGGCCTCGCTGCGTTTCACGGGGTCGGTAACACCCTGTAGCATGAGGTCGGTTTTGAACTGTATAAAGTCTTTCTGATGCTCCAGAATGTAAGTCTTGAACTCCTCGGCAGTATGCTTGCGGCTGAACGAATCGGGGTCGTCACCGTCGGGTAGCACGAGCACCTTGATGTTCATACCTTCCTGGAGTAGCATGTCGGTTCCGCGCATGGCAGCATGGATGCCGGCCTCGTCACCATCGTAGAGCAATACAATGTTCTGGGTGAAGCGATGTAGCAGGCGTATCTGATAGACGGAGAGCGCCGTACCCGAGTTGGCTACTACGTTCTCCAGTCCGCATTGGTGCATGGCTATGACGTCGGTATAGCCCTCGACCATATAGACGCAGTCTTCTTTGGCTATGGCACGCTTGGCCTGAAAGATGCCATAGAGCTCGCGCTCCTTGTGGTAGATGTCTGAGTCGGGCGAGTTGACGTATTTCTGTTGCACGCCCTTTGTCCGTGCGTCGAGCACACGTCCGCCGAAAGCCACCACCTTGCCGCTGACGTTCAGCCATGGAAAGATGGCACGACCGCTGAAGCGGTCAATTATTTGGTTATTAGCTTCACGCAGATAGCACAGTCCGGTCTTTACCAGGAACTCTGGCTGGTAGCCTTTTTCGCGTGCAGCCTCCGAGAGTGCCGTACGTTTGTTAGGCGCGAAGCCCAGCTGGAACTTCTCAATAATGTCGTCGCGGATGCCTCGGCTGCGGAAATACTGTTTGCCGATAGCAATGCCGTCAGGGTCTTCCTTCAGAATATGGTGAAACCAGTCCTTGGCCCATTCGCTGACAATGTACATGGACTCACGCTCTGACTGCTGGCGGCGCTCCTCGTCGGTCAGTTCGCGCTCCTCAATCTCAATATTGTACTTGCGGGCCAGCCAACGCAATGCCTCCACATAGGTAATCTGCTCGTGTTCCATGAGAAAATTGATGGCCGTTCCGCCCTTTCCACAGGCGAAGCACTTGCATATCTGCTTGGCTGGTGAGACCATGAACGATGGCGTCTTGTCATCATGGAACGGACACAGCCCCTTGTAGTTAACTCCCGCCTTGCGTAAGTTAACGAAGTCGCTTACCACCTCAACAATGTTGGTGGCATCCATTATCCTATCGACTGTTGCTCTGTCAATCATGGTGCAAAGATACTAAATATTTGCGGATTTACAAATTTACCATTCAATGATTTATCTTTTTTTCTGAAAGAAATCCTGCATGAGTTGTTTGCATTCCTCTTCAAGCACACCGCCTGTGACGGTTGCCTTGGGGTGTAGGGCATGCGGGGCATATTCGTGGAATCCACGCTTCTCATCAGCTGTGCCATAGACGATGCGTGGAATCTGTGCCCAGCCAATGGCACCAGCACACATCGTACAGGGCTCCACGGTGACGTAGAGTGTGCAGTCGGTAAGATACTTGCCGCCAAGTTGGTTGGCCGCGGCGGTAATAGCCTGCATCTCCGCATGGGCAGTCACGTCACAGAGCGTCTCCGTGAGATTATGGGCGCGTGCGATGATACGGTCCTTGCACACCACGACGGCACCGATGGGGATTTCGCCTTCCTTCAGTGCCTGACGCGCCTCGTCGAGTGCCCTTTGCATGTATTGTTCGTCCTTGTTCTCCATATCCTCAATATGATGCTGAGCAGGGAATACCCATGGCGATTACGCGGTCACGGATGGCATCCAACTCCTCGTGAGTAGCTTTCTGTAACCCTTGAGCTGGCGTCTCGCGGTCGATGGTATATACCATTACCTGTTGCGGCGCAATCTCCTTGACTGCTTCCAACCAGGGCCCGACATACTCCTCGCCTGTATTGTCAACTCCTTCTCCTTTCATGAACATGGTCTGTATGATGACATGTCCGTGGAAGGCCTTGAGCTGCTCAATGATGGCGTTGACATCGTAGTGACCAGTTGGTCTGTCCACCTTGTTGATATATTCAGCATCCACGGTGTCGAGCTTCAGGATGTTATTGTCAACACGCATCAGGGCGTCATGCACCTGCTGGCGATGGATGAAGGTGGAGTTACTCAGCACTGACACCTTGGCATCTGGGCAGTAGCGGTTACGCAGACGGATGGTGTCGTCAATAATCTCTGCAAAGTGAGGATGGCTGGTCGGCTCTCCGTTGCCGGCAAAGGTCAGCACGTCTGGCAACTGCCCGTCCTGACGCATCTCGGCGAGCTTTGCCTCCAGCTTTTCTGCCACTTCCTCGGGTGTTGGTCGTGGAAGGGTTGGTCGGTGGTCGGCATTAAAGCCACATTCGCAGTAGATGCAGTCAAACGAGCATACCTTGCCGTCGGCAGGTTGCAGGTTGATGCCTAGCGAGATGCCCAGTCGCCGGCTATGTATGGGGCCGAAGATGGGCGATGGATAGATAACTGTACTCATAGTGCCGGCAAAGGTAGTAAAAAGTTTAAAGTTTAATGTTTTGAGTTTAGAGTATTTATGCCAAAAGATGTTAAAACCCCAAAACTAAAAAACAAAAAACAAAAAACTAAAGACTAAATTTTGTACCTTTGCACGAAATTAGGTGTATTACATCCAAAAAGTAATGGGAAAGAAATCGAAAACTACCGGCAGCCGACGTGGATTGCAGGTTGTTACCTTGTGTATAAGTACCACGATGGTGCTTGTTCTTTTGGGTATGGTGGTATTTACCGTACTTACTGCCCGTAACCTATCGTCGTATGTCAGGGAGAACCTGACGGTCACTGTCGTGCTAAGCGATAATATGACTCAGCAGGAGCGTGGCGCAGCGTATAATAGACTGCGTGTGCGTCCTTATGTCTATAACATCACTTACATCAGCAAGGAGCAGGCTTTGAAGGAAAATAATGAGGAAATGGGTATTGACCCCGAGGAATTCGTGGGCTTCAACCCGTTCCCTGCAACATTTGAGATTCGTTTGACTGACATTTATGCCAACAGTGACTCCATCTTGGGCGTGATGAAGGAGTTACACTCCATTCCCAAGATTGCCGAGGTGCATTATCCTGAGGACCTGATGGACAAGGTGAATGCCAACCTGAGCAAAATCAGTCTGGTGTTGCTAGTGCTGGCGATCCTGCTGACTATTGTGTCGTTTTCGCTCATCAGCAACAGTGTGCGTCTCAGTGTCTATTCGCGTCGTTTCCTTATCCACACCATGAAGTTGGTGGGCGCCTCGTGGGGCTTCATACGCAAGCCGTTCCTGTATCGTGCTATTGGAGTGGGCATTGTGGCTGCACTGCTGGCCATTGCCCTTCTCGGGCTGGGTGTCTATGGACTGTATGTGCTGGAGCCTGACCTGCTGACCATTATCGGCTGGGAGGAACTGACCATCACTGCCGTTGCCGTCCTGTTGTTTGGTATCGTAATCACGGCCATCTGCGCTTACTTGGCAGTCAATAAGTTCCTGCGCATGACGGCTGGTGAGTTGTATAAAATATGAAGAATTAAACATTATATATAAAAATGGATAGAAAAGATTTTGCATTCGACCGCGTCAACCTCATTCTGCTGGCCATTGGTATGGCTATCGTGGTCATTGGCTTCCTGCTGATGAGTGGTGGAGGCTCAACGGCCGAACAGTATAACCCTGAGATTTTCAGTGCCGTCCGCATCAAGGTGGCACCCGTAGTATGCTTCCTCGGCTTTATCTCCATGATTTATGCCGTGATGCGCAAGCCTAAAGATGAAGGTGTGAAGGAGAAAGGAGAGAAGGAGTAAAGGACTATGGATTGGTTAGATACTGTTATTATTGCCATTGTCGAGGGACTGACCGAGTTCCTTCCGGTATCTTCGACGGGCCATATGATCATCACACAGAACCTGTTGGGTATTCCTCAAGGAGATCCCTTTGTTCATGCTTTCACGTTTATCATTCAGTTTGGTGCCATCTTATCGGTGGTGTGCCTCTACTGGAAGCACTTCTTCCGTCTCGACAATAGCCCGGCACCAGAAGGCAGCTCGCTCTTCGGACGTCTGAAGCATAAGTTCCGTTTCTACTGGTTGCTCTTTGTAGGTGTGCTTCCTGCCGTTGTCATCGGTCTGGCTGCCAAGAAGTCGGGATTGCTTGACTGGCTGCTTGACAGCGTCTTGGTAGTAGCCATCATGCTGGTAGTAGGCGGTATCTTCATGCTTTTCTGCGACCGTTTGTTCAATAAGGGGTCTGAAGCCAATAAGCTGACGGAGAAGCGTGCTTTTTTCATTGGCCTGTACCAATGTATATCAGTGATTCCTGGTGTGTCACGTTCTATGGCCACCATCGTGGGAGGTATGACGCAGGGACTTACGCGTCAGCGTGCTGCAGAGTTCTCATTCTTCTTGGCCGTGCCGACGATGGCGGGTGCTACGCTGCTCGACCTGCTCGACTTACTGAAGGAGGATGCTGCATGGGCCACCAGCCACAATATTACGATGCTAATCTTAGGTTGTGTGGTTGCCTTTATCGTGGCATTATTGGCCATGAAGTGGTTTGTAGCCTTCTTGACAAAATACGGCTTCAAGGCTTTTGGTTATTACCGTATCGTGGTTGGCGGCATCATCATCATCTTGCTGCTGACAGGTCATTCACTTGCAATGGTTGACTGATGAACTTCACACAAGGCGAATTCATATATTTGAACAAACCCTATGGCATGACGTCGTTTGGGGCGTTGGCTTTTGTCCGCACGCGCATCTCCCGTAAGGTGGGTGTGAAGCGTGTCAAGACTGGCCATGCAGGAACGCTCGACCCCTTGGCGACGGGTGTGCTCATCCTGTGTACAGGCAAGAAGACGAAGGAGATTGAACGTCTTCAGCTGCACAGCAAGGAATATACTGCTACCTTGCAGCTTGGAGCCACCACTCCCAGCTATGACATGGAGCACGAGGTGAATGCCACCTACGCTACGGAGCACATCACTCGCGAGCTCATCGATTGCACGCTGCCGCGGTTTATTGGCGACATCATGCAGGTGCCGCCCTCATACTCGGCTGTGAAAATCAATGGAGACCGTGCTTATGAGTTGAAACGCAAGGGTAGGGAAGTGGCGTTGCAGGCCAAGCCCATTCACATCGACTCGATTGAGGTCATGTCGTTTGATGCTGAGAAGATGCTGCTGACTCTCCGTGTAGTGTGTGGCAAGGGAACCTACATCCGTTCACTGGCACGCGACATCGGACGTGCTCTGGGTAGCGGAGCCTATCTGACGGCTCTCTGTCGTACTCGCCTTGGCGACATACGCATTGAGGACTGCGTTGCCCTCGATGACTTCCCCCAGTGGCTGGATCAGCAGGAGATAGAAGATAATGCTCAATAAAGTAAATCGATAAATTGTAAATATAATAGATGAAACTATCACAATTCAAATTCAAACTGCCCGACGAGCTCGTGGCGCTCGAACCGCCCTGTCGCTCCTTTGACAATGCAGACGGTACCGTTGACAAGATTTATCGTCGTGACGAATGTCGTATGATGGTTATTCACCGCAAGAGCCAGACCATTGACATGTTCAAGAAAGACGAGAATGGTCAGGATACCGAGGAGTTTATCATCTTCCGTGACCTCGTCAACTACTTCGACGAGGGCGATACCTTCATCTTCAATGATACGAAGGTTTTTCCTGCCCGCCTGTTTGGTACCAAGGAGAAAACCGATGCCCAGATTGAGGTCTTTCTGTTGCGTGAGCTCAACCCCGAACTGCGCTTGTGGGATGTGCTCGTAGAACCTGCCCGTAAGATACGTATTGGCAATAAGCTCTTCTTCGACGAAGACGGCCCCATGGTGGCTGAGGTTATCGACAATACCACCAGTCGTGGACGTACGCTGCGCTTCCTTTACGACTGTCCGCACGATGAGTTCAAGCGTGAGCTCTATGCACTGGGCTCTGCACCGCTGCCCCGTTACATCATCGACCGTCGTGAGGTGACTCCTGACGATACGGAAAACTTCCAGACCATCTATGCTAAAAACGAAGGAGCAGTGACGGCGCCAGCCTCTGGCCTGCATTTCAGTCGTGAGGTGCTGAAGCGCCTTGAGATTCGTGGCGCTAACTTCGCCTATATCACGGTTCACTGCAGTCTGGGCAACTTCGACATGATTGAGGTAGAAGATCTGACGAAGCATAAGATGAGCTCCGAGCAGATGGTCATTGGTACGGATGCCTGCAACATTGTCAACGAGGCTAAGCAGCAGGGACATCGCATCTGTGCTGTAGGTGTCAGCACGGCACGTGCCACAGAGACGGCTGTGGGTACTGATGGACTGCTGAAGGAGTATAACGGTTGGACCAATAAGTTTATCTTCCCTCCCTATGAGTTTGGTATGGCCAACTCGCTGATAGCCAACTTCTATCATCCTGAGTCCACCATGCTGATGACGACGGCAGCCTTTGGTGGCTACGACATTGTGATGGAGGCCTACGACTTAGCCGTGAAGAACGGTTACCGTTTCGGCTGTTACGGCGATGCCTTGTTGTTGCTCGACGACTGATATGCATCAGGCGTATCTTGGACTTGGCTCCAATCTCGGCGATAAGGAGCAGAACCTACGCAGGGCCATTCAGCTTATTGGCGAGCGTGTGGGGCAGGTGGTGCGCTGTTCGTCGTTTCTTGAGACAGAACCGTGGGGTTATGAGTCTGACAATCGTTTCCTGAATGCTGTCATTCTCTGCGAAACCAGCAAGACGCCTCGTGAAGTGCTCCGTCTGACACAACAGATAGAGCGCGATATGGGACGAAAGAAAAAAGTGAATTGTAAACTGTCAAATCGTACGTACAAAGACCGTCCTATCGATATTGATATCCTACTGTATGATGACCTGACCGTTGATGAGCCAGACTTGAAAATTCCACACCCACTCATGCACCAACGAGAGTTTGTCATGCAGCCACTACAGGAAATAAAAAAGGTTGAGTATTGAAACTCAACCTTTTTTGTATGCCTTCTCGCCTTACTTACGAAGTCCGAGAGCCTTGATGAGTGCACGATAGCGATTGATGTCGCGATCACGCAGGTACTTCAGCAACTTACGACGACGACCTACCAGCATGGTCAGGCTGCGTGCAGTCACGTGGTCCTTGTGGTTCTTCTTCAGGTGCTCCGTGAGGTGAGAAATACGATAGGTGAACAGGGCAACCTGGCTCTCTACTGAACCGGTGTCAGTAGCGCTCTTGCCGTACTGTCCGAAAATCTCTGCTTTTTTAGCTTGATCTAAATACATAACTTTTTTTGATTAATAATTGTTGTTTGATTATCTACATCCTTCAGACGCTCCCCGCCTTAATCACAACGATTTACGTCATCAGATGCTTCGGATTCTCCGAAATCGGCTGCAAAGGTAATCATTCTTCCTGAAACTACCAAATTTTCGTCCGAAAAATTACACTTTCAGCGGTTTTATACTGTTTTGTTCTACAGTAGTGTCAGCGTGTAGAGATAGACCACTGCTGCAGGAATGGCAAGCAGACTGGAGTCAAAACGGTCGAGCATGCCCCCGTGGCCAGGCAGTATGTTGCCGGAGTCCTTAATGCCGAGGGTGCGCTTGAACAGACTCTCCACCAGGTCGCCCCATGTGCCGAAGACAACAACGACGAGTCCCAGTCCGAGCCACTCGGGAATCGAGAGTATGCCCATGAAGAGGGTGGGGGTACGGTCGAGGTCGGCAATCTGAATGTTGTCGAGCCAGCCGATGCCGTAGGCTGCCAGTAGTACGAAGAGTGCTCCGCCTACGCTGCCCTCCCACGACTTGCCTGGTGAGATGCGTGGGAAGAGCTTATGGCGTCCCAGCAATGAGCCTACGCAGTAGGCGCCGGTGTCGTTGACCCACAGGAAAATGAATACCGAGAGCGGCAGCAGCGTGTTGAATACCACCTGCCCGCTAGGTGTTGCTGTGAATGCCAGCACGTTTATCAGCGAGAGCGGCAGGGCGATGTACATCTGCGAGAGCATGGTGTAGGCCCAGTTGCTCACGGGGTCTGTCTGCCGTGCATACAGCTCAGCAATGAGCAGGTAGATGATGGTCACGAGGTAGGGTATGAACACTACCGACTTGGCCTGTCCGCCATAGACATCGCTGCAGTAGTAGGCCATTGCGAAGAAGAAGTACACGCCTGCCACCGTACAGATAAACCGGTTGATGCTGACGCGTTCCAGTTCGTTGACCAGTCCAGTATATTCCCAGACGCTGAGGCCTGTGATGAGTGCAAACAGCAGTACCATTGCCCTTGGGTCAAGGAAGCATGTGACGATGGCTGCTACAAACAGGATGCCTGTAATGGCTCGTATGATAAAGTTTCTCATATCGTTGGATTTTAGTTTTCGGAGTTCTCTGAGTTTTCAGAGTTCTCGGAGGCTTCAAGCTCCTTAGCTCGCTGTTCTGCCATTGCTTCTGCCTCTGCACGCATCTGGGCTTCGAGCAGCTCTTCGGCACGACTCTGCCAGGGACGGGGACCGAAGATTTTCTCTACGTCCTCGGCAAAGATGACCTCACGGTCAACGAGCATCTGTGCCAGTTGGGCATGACCGTCCTTGTGTTCGGTCAGTATCTGCTTTGCGCGCTCGTACTGCGTGTTGATCATCTTCAGCACCTCGTCATCAATGAGCTTCGCAGTGGTCTCTGAGTAGGGACGCTGGAACTGGTATTCTGTGTTGTTGTAGTAGCAGATGTTAGGCAGCGAGTCGCCCATACCGGCGTAGGCAATCATGCCGTATGCCTGCTTCGTGGTGCGCTCCAGGTCGTTCATCGCACCTGTCGAGATATGGCCGATGAACAGCTCTTCGGCAGCACGTCCGCCCAGCAGAGAACACATCTCGTCGAGCATCGCCTCCTTGGTCTGCAGCACGCGCTCCTCAGGCAGGTACCAGGCGGCACCCAGCGCCTGACCACGTGGTACAATCGACACCTTCACCAGCGGGTTGGCAAATTCCGTGAACCACGAAATGGTGGCGTGGCCTGCCTCGTGAATGGCTATCGACTTCTTCTCAGCCTCCGTCATCACCTTCGTCTTCTTCTCCAGTCCGCCAATGATGCGGTCAACGGCATCGAGGAAGTCCTGCTTACCTACCTTTTCACTGTCGTGACGGGCAGCGATGAGGGCAGCCTCGTTGCAGACGTTGGCAATGTCGGCACCTGAGAAGCCAGGTGTCTGACGCGCCAGGAATTCTATATCTACCGACTCGTCGAGCTTCAGCGGCTTCAGGTGAACCCTGAACACCTCCGTACGCTCGTGCAGGTCAGGCAGGTCAACGTGTATCTGACGGTCGAAGCGTCCTGCACGCAGCAGGGCCGAGTCGAGCATATCGGCACGGTTTGTGGCAGCCAGCGTGATGATGCCGCTGTTCGTTCCGAACCCGTCCATCTCTGTCAGCAGGGCGTTTAGCGTGTTCTCGCGTTCGTCGTTGCCACCCATTGCAGGGTTCTTCGAACGGGCACGTCCCACGGCGTCTATCTCGTCGATGAAGATGATGCACGGCGCCTTCTGCTTCGCCTGCTGGAACAGGTCGCGCACGCGGCTGGCACCCACGCCGACGAACATCTCCACGAAGTCGGAACCTGACATCGAGAAGAACGGTACGCCAGCCTCTCCAGCTACGGCCTTCGCCATCAGCGTCTTACCCGTTCCTGGAGGACCAACGAGCAGCGCACCCTTGGGAATCTTTCCGCCCAGCTCCGTGTATTTCTGCGGGTTCTTCAGGAAATCCACAATCTCCTGCATCTCCTGCTTGGCACCAGCCTGACCAGCCACGTCCTTGAACGTAATGTTTAGGTTGCCGCCCTTCTCGTACATCTTCGCACGGCTCTTGCCTACGTTGAAGATTCCGCCTCCCATGCTGCCTCCGCCTCCCATGCGGCGCATGAAGAAAATCCATACGCCTATGATGACGACAATGGGCAGTATGTTGTACAGCAGGAAGTTCATTACTTCGTTGCTGTTGCGGTTCTCGTAGCCGTACTCACCCGTGAACTTCTTGTCGGTACGCATATCGGTGACGAACTTCTCCACCTGGTCCACAGAGCCAATCTCCACCGTCACAAACGGGTCGCCGCTGTTCTCCTGTACGCCCTGTTTGAACACTTCGCGCACCTTCTCGGGTTTCACGTACATGTACAGCTCGTTCTGGTTCTTGTTCACCACAATCTTCTTGGCGTAGCCGGCAGCCACCATGTCCTTGAACTTCGAATAGGTCACCTGCTTCTTGGTGGCGCTACTGTTTGTGCCCCCCGTCATGTACAGGCCTATCAGTATGGCAATGACGATGAAGTATATCCAGTTCATGTTGAACTTGGGCATGTTCATCTTCGGTTTGTTATTGTCGTTATTAGGTTCCATTTTTATGTTTTACCTTTTTACTTTTTTACCCTTTTACCCTTTGTCATCAATCTAAATCCGGTATCCGCGTCAGCTTGGCGTCAGCCCACAGGTGCTCCAGGTCGTAAAACTCGCGGACGTCAGGCAGGAAGATGTGTACCAGCACGTCAGCATAGTCCATAGCCACCCACTGGGCGTTCTCCAGTCCGGCTACGGCCGACGGCTTCTCGCTCAGCTCCTCGCGCATCATATCGCCAACCGACTCCGTGATGGCCTCCACCTGTGCGGGCGAGTTGCCCTGACAGATAACGAAGTATTTGCAGATTGTTCCCTCTATGTCGCTCAGGTCAGCAATCACGATGTTGCTGCCTTTTTTCTCTTGTATTCCCTTGGTGATGGTCTCTACTAACTGTCTTGTTTGTTCCATTAATATTATAATATGTGTCTAAAACGCTGTCAAAGGTAGCACATTTTTCTCGTAAAACTGATAAAAATAAGAAAAAATTGCGCTTTTTTATATTTTTCTTCCGTTTTTTTTTGCTGTTTCCAAAAAATGCATTACCTTTGCATCCGCATTTGAGAAATGCACCCGTGTTATTGGGGTATGGTGTAATGGTAACACTGCAGATTCTGGTCCTGCCTTTCCTGGTTCGAGTCCGGGTACCCCAACCAACAGCAAAGAGGATGAATCACAAGATTCATCCTCTTTCTTTTTATCCTTGGGCTTTTTGCTCAGCCTATTCTTTCTCGCGGTTCTCAGCATCAATGGCCTTGATCTTCTCGCGTACGAGGTTCATGTCGTCCTTGAGCTTCTGCACCTTGCGGTTCATCTCGTCAATGAGCGAGTTGCCCTTCTTCGAGGAGGCATTCAGGAAGCCGAGGTTGTTCTCGTAGGTCTGCACCTCCTGCTTGATGGTCTCGTACTGGCGCATCAGGCGGGCACGCTCGTTGTCGAGGGCATCGCCGCCACGCTCAGCCACCTGCTTGATGTTGTCCTTGAACTTCGAGAGACGGCGCTTGGCCACGCTGATATTCAGGTCCTTATAGAGATTGTCGAGCACGGCGTGGTACTCCTCGTAGAGTTTGTCCTTCTCCTTGAAGGGCACATGGCCGATGGCTTGATACTCTTCGACGAGCTTCTGCACCTTCTCCTGCAGGCCTTCGCCAGCTTCTTCGGCTGCGGCCTTCAGCTGTGAGATGATGTCGCGTTTCTTGGCGAGGTTCTGGTGCTCCTCGCTACGCTGGCCGGCACCTGCTGCGTTGCGTGCCTCGAAGAATTTGTTGCAGGCTCCGAGGAACTCTTCCCACAGCTGGTCACCCAGTTTCTTGGGTACCATACCGATGGTCTTCCACTCCTTCTGCAGGGCGATGAGCTTGTCGCTGGTCGATTTCCACTCGGTGCTGTCCTGCAGGGCCTTAGCCTTCTCAATGAGTGCGCGCTTCTTCTCAGCATTCTCCTTGAAGTTGTCCTTCATGGTCTTGAAGTATTCTGCTTTCTTGGCGAAGAAGTCGTCGCAGGCAGCACGGAAACGCTCAAATATCTTGACGTTCATCTTCTGCGGAGCGAAACCGATGGTCTTCCACTCAGCCTGGATGTCGATAATCTCCTTCGTGCGCTTCTCCCAATCGGCTGAGCCCTTGCTTTCAGCAGCGGCAATAGCCTCTACCTTCTCGCAGAGGGCGGTCTTGCGGGCGAGATTGTCTTCCTCCTTGGCGCGCAACTGTTCGAAGTGCTGCTGGTGACGCTTGTTGATGACGGTCGAGGCAGCCTTGAAGCGTGCCCAGATATCCTCGCGCAGCTCCTTGCTGACGGGGCCTGTCTCGCGATACTCTTGATGGAGCTTCTGCAACTGGTGGAAAGCGCTGATGACGTCAGGCTCGTCGGCCAGACGCTCGGCAGACTCGCAGAGTTTGGTCTTGATTTCCAGATTCTTCTTGAAATCGTACTCACGGGCTTCGCTGTTCAGCTTCAGCAGGTCGTAGAACTGCTCCACGTAAAGCTGGTAGTTACGCCAAAGCTCGTTGGCCTTCTCGGCAGGAACGTTCTTGATTTCCTTCCACTCCTGTTGCAGGGCCTTGAATGTCTGGTACGACTTGTTGGCCTCCTCGGGTGAGGTGACCATTGACTTGATTTTTTCAATGATGGCGAGCTTCTTCTTCAGGTTCTCTGCCTTCTCTGCTTCCTGCTCCTTGAAGAGTTGGGCGCGCTTCTCCTTGATGATGCCCATCTCGGCCTTGAATGCCTCCTCGTCAGGATCGGGGGTAATCTGATAGGTGGCCGGATCGCCGCCATTTTCCGTATAAGCCTTGAACTGGGCATCGCGCTCGGCAATGTGCAGCTTGTAGAATACAGTTTTGAGGTAGTCAATCTCCTCTTTCTGCAGAGGCTCGTCGCCATGGGCAATCTCCTTGATGCGGTCGAGTATCTCCTTCTTGGAGTTATACACTTTACGCTCAGGTTCCTCTGCGGCTGCAACCTCCTCGGCTGCTGCGGGTTCGACTGCTTCAGGTTTCTCTGCGGCAGCAACTTCCTCTGTTGCTGCTGCGGGTTCTTCTACTACTTTTGCTTCTGCGGATTCCTCCACAACGGGAGTCAGTTCCTCTTGGGTGCCCATCTCGAGGGCTTTTTCTTGAGAGTCCATTGTTTAAACGTTTTAGTTTAAAATTAGGTTAGTTCACACATATCAAGCTACAAACTTACAAAAAATCATCCGAATAACCTAATTTTCGGATGATTTTCACATTTTTTTGCTAAATATTTGCCTTATACCAGTCGTTTATGACGGAAAAAGAACCAAGAAGCCACCGAAATGAGTACAGAGATGACTATGGCGACGATAAATCCGATGGGGTTCTGTTCCATGCCGTTTACGAGGTTCATGCCGAAGAATGAGGCCACCAGTGTGGGCAACATGAGGATGATGGTGACGGACGTCAGCGTACGCATGATGGTGTTCATGTTATTGTTGATAATCGACTGGTAAGTGTCCATTGTCGATTCGAGGATGTTTGAGTAGATGTTGGCCGTTTCACGGGCCTGTGTCATCTCGATGTTGACGTCCTCAATGAGGTCGGCGTCCAGCTCGTCAATCTGCAGCTTGAACTTCAGCTTCGAGAGCAGCGTCTCGTTGCCTCGGATGGAGGTGACGAAGTAGGTCAGCGAGTCCTGCAGGCGCGATAGTCCGATGAGGCTCTCGTTGTTCACTTCCTGGTCGAGGTTGCGCTTGGCCTTCTCAATGAGCATGTTGATCTGCTTGAGGCGCTTCAGGTACCAGACGGCTGACGAGAGGAACAGGCGGAACGTCATATCGACGAAGTCGGTGAAGCCCTCGCCGCGCTTCTGCTGGAACGAGACGAAGTCTATCATCATGTTCGTTTCGTAGTAGCATACGGTGATGGTGATGTCGCGCTTGTGAATGATTCCCAAGGGTACGGTGGTGTAGGGGGTACGCGAGCGCACCTCCTTGACGTAGGGAATACGCAGGATGATGAGCATCCATCCGTCGTCGTACTCGTAGCGGGCACGCTCGTCAGTATCGCTGATGTCACTCATGAAATAGTCGGGGATACTGAACTTCTCCTCCAGCATCTGCTGGTCCTCTTCGGTAGGACAAGTCACTTGTATCCAGCAATTGGGCTGCCACTCGCTGAGTTGGGTCAGTCCCTGATTGTAGTTCCAGTAAGTCTTCATTGTTGCTAATCCTTTTTATAAACGGTCTTAGCGGCAAGAGGATTAGCGGTCTTGCCTGCTGTCCCCTCACCTTCACGAATTGTAATTATCCGCCGGGTAGTCGTCCATTTTTTTTGTTATTAATTGGTTATCGGGTGCAAAGTTAATAAAAAAAAGTAAAAGTGGATAGCGAATGGCGAAAAAATTGCTGCCGCCCCTTCATTTTTTTTATGTTATTTGTGGAATTGGAATAATTGTATTACTTTTGCAGCCTCAAACAACAAAGAAGAAAGATGAAGAAAATACTGTTGCTGTTTGCTGTCGTCGTGATGGCAGTGGCGAGCGCACAGGCGCAGAGAACCTGAAGAAGAAGCTCGCCATCATTGAAAAAATCAAGTCAAAGGGCAGGATACGCGACATCATCTACATCTACACCACTGACCACGGCTATGTGGAGTGGGACGATTTCAAGGCCCGCAGCAAGGAGCTAAATCACGACCATGTGGGTGATATGAGCCTTGATGAACTGCAGACCTACGCTACGCAGCACCGTATTCCTGAGCTGGCGCCCTCGCAGTTGCAGGCCATCAAGGCTCTCAAAAAGAAGAGGTGATTATTTCACAGGCACATCCTCGAGCGTTTTCTTCAGCAGCGTCCAGAAGGGATCTACCGTCTCGATGAGTGCACGCTCCGTCGTCGTATGGGGCGATTTCATCGTGGGGCCGAGGCTGACGACGTCGAGCCACGGGTACTTACCCAGGATGACAGAGCACTCCAGTCCGGCATGATCGACCTGTGTGATGCCGTCCTTGCCGAACAGCTCCTTATATTCCTTGAGCAGCAGGTGCAGAATCTCGGAGTCGGGGTTGGGGTCCCATCCTCCGTAGCTGCCGCTGGTCTCCACCTTCATGCCAGCCATTGAGAAGCAGCTCTCCAGCATGGTAGCCACATAGTCTTTCATGTCCTCACGGCTCGAACGGGCTAGGATCTTGATGGCAGCCTTGCCCTCACCGATGTTGATGATGGCGAGGTTCGACGAGGTCTCTACCACGCTGGGATAGGCGGGGATATAGCGGATAACGCCGTCGTGACAGGCAAAGATAGCGTCCACGAGGTTATCCTGAATCTCTACGGGCACCTGTTTTGCAGGAGTGTCCACTTCCTCGACGATGACCTCGATGCCCTGGGGCTCTATGAGCTTGAACTCGTCGTTGAAGGTCTCCTTCCAGTCATCGGCAATCTCTTTCAGCGCAGCAATGTTCTCCTTGGGCAGCGTCAGCACGGCTTCAGCCTTGAAGGGGATGGCATTGCGCATGTTGCCGCCGTTCCATGATGCCAGGCGAGACTCCGTCTCAGCAATGGCTTCGCGCACAATCTGTACCAGCAGCTTGTTGGCATTGCCGCGACCCTCATTGATTTCCAAGCCGCTGTGTCCACCACGCAGGTTCTTCACCGTCACACGTACGGCAGCGTCCTCCGTGTCGGTGTCAGCCTCTTGGTAGTCGAGCGTTGCGGTAATGTCGATGCCACCGGCAGAGCCGATGACGAACTTTCCCCAGTGCTCAGAGTCGAGGTTCAGGAGGATGTCACCCTCCAGCTCTCCTTCAGGCAGGTCGTTGGCACCATACATGCCCGTCTCCTCGTCAGCGGTGATGAGGGCGTTGATGGGACCGTGCTTGAGCGTCTTGTCCTCCATCACAGACATGATGGCGGCTACGCCCAGACCGTTGTCGGCACCCAGCGTCGTGCCCTTGGCCTTTACCCACTCTCCGTCAATCCACGGCTCTATGGGGTCCGTCTCGAAGTTGTGC
Source organism: uncultured Prevotellaceae bacterium (assembly GCA_902768105.1). GTDB lineage: Bacteria > Bacteroidota > Bacteroidia > Bacteroidales > Bacteroidaceae > Prevotella. The sequence continues at coordinate 3,984 of CACXJZ010000005.1, read as the reverse complement.
TGCGACTCGGGCGTCTTCTGGGGTACCATGTCCATGTGGGCCTGGAGTATGATGCCCTTTCTGTTCTCCATGCCTGCTGTTGCGGGCTTGCGGAACACGATGTTGCCTGCGGGGTCCTTGAATGTCTCCACGCCTGCCTTCTGTCCGAAGTCAAGCAGGAACTGCTGGATTTTCTCTAAGTGTCCGCTGGGGCGGGGCACTTGTGTCAAACTGTAGAAGTTTCGCCAGATACATTCTGGCTTCAGGTTCAGAATTTCGTTCATAGTTTTTTGATTTTAGTTATAAACATCAAATGAATCCACGCCCAGATGCCTAGTGCAATCACCAGCATGGTCTGGACGGTGTGGACGATGAGGACAAAGTAGAGGGCCTCCGTGTCTGCCACGCCATAGAGGATGAGCATGGTTTTCACGGCGAAGTGCCAGGGGCCGGCACCGTTGGGGGTGGGGACGATGACGGCAATGCTGCCTACCACAAACGTCACCATCGCACAGGTCAGTCCCAGGTGTGAGGTGAAGTCGAAGCAGAAGAACGTCAGGTAGTAGTGCAGGAAGTAACTGAGCCAGATGCCCAGGGTAAGACAGACGAACAGCGGCACGTTACGCACGTCCTTCAGCGAGATGACGCCCTGCCAGATGCCGCTGAGCGTCGCACGTACCTTATTATATATAGAGAGGTAACGCATGAAGACCACGAGCAGGATGAGGGCTGCCACTCCGCAGATGGCCGTCACGAGCCAGCCCGTGGGCGTGAAACGGTTGATGATAGAGTCAATGCTCGTGCCTGTCTCGTTGAAGAAGGTCTGGAAGACGGGAATCTGCAGCAGCAGCGTGATGCCTGAGAACAGCAGTACCACCAGCGAATCGACGGCACGCTCCGTCACCACCGTGCCCAGCGCCTTCGTGAACGATATGCCGTCGTAGCGCTTCAGCACGGCGCAGCGCGTAAACTCTCCGATGCGCGGAATGACCAGCGAGGCGGCATAGCTGAGGAATACGGAGTTGATGAGGACTTTATTTCGAGGAATTTCACTCTCCTCTTTCCTCTCTCCACTCTCCTCTTTTACAATCGGCTCCAGTGTCTGTCGCCATCTCCAACCTCGGAACATCTGCGCCAGGATGCCGAAGGGAAACGACAGCAGCATCCACGTCCAGTCCATGTCGTGCCACAGCACCTGATGCAGGCTCTGGAAGTCGAAATCACGGTACATCCAATAGAGGATAGCCCCACCCAGTATGAGTGGCAGCAAAATCTTGGCCGTGTTTGTCGTTATTTGCTTCGTTTCCATGATTTGTTTGCAAAGGTAATAAAAAAAGGTATAAAGGTAAAAAGGTAAAAAGGTAAAAAAGGTTAAGCGGTAGCAAATTCTTCACTCTTCACTCTTCACTCTTCACTCTTTTGCATTATCTTTGCAGTATGAAACAAGTCAGACCGAAGAAAAATCTGGGTCAGCACTTCCTGACAGACCTCTCGATAGCCAAGCGCATTGCCGATACCGTCGATGCCTGCCCTGACCTGCCTGTGCTCGAAGTAGGGCCGGGCATGGGTGTGCTCACGCAGTATCTGGCCGAGAAGCCCCGTCCGCTGAAGGTGGTCGAGATTGACAGCGAGAGCGTGGAGTACCTCGTCTCTCATTTTGGATGGGAAGTTGATGGTGATTCCTCTCTCCACTCTCCTCTCTCCTCTCACCCCGCACCTCGAATAATAGAAGGCGACTTCCTCCGTATGGACCTGCGGACATTGTTCGACGACGGACAGTTCGTGCTCACGGGCAACTATCCCTACGACATCTCGTCGCAGATATTCTTCAAGATGATCGACAATCGCGACCTCATACCCTGCTGCACGGGAATGATTCAGCGCGAGGTGGCGCTGCGCATCGCCTCACAGCCCGGCAACAAGCAGTACGGCATCCTGTCCGTCATGATTCAGGCCTGGTACGACGTGGAGTATCTGTTTACCGTTGAGCCCAACGTCTTCAATCCTCCTCCCAAGGTGCAGAGCGCCGTCATTCGCATGACGCGTAACAAGGTGCAGCACTTAGGATGCGACGAACAGCTGTTCCGCCGCGTGGTGAAGACCGTCTTCAACCAGCGACGCAAGATGCTACGCGTATCCCTGCGCCAGCTGCTGCCTGCAGATTCCCTCTCCTCTCTCCCCTCTCCTCTCTCCTCTTTCCTCACAAAACGCCCTGAACAGCTGTCTATAGCGCAGTTTGTCGAGTTGACAAACCTCGTTGAAAGTGTTTTGTGTGCGGACACAAAAATTTGACATAGGTCAAAAACAAGGGTATTTTGGGGCAAAAAAAGCAGAAAACGCTTTGCACGTTCCAAAATGTTCGTACCTTTGCATCGTCTTCAGAACACAACAAGAGATTGTTAAAGGATAACATTAGTAAGAAAAAGAGACAAAAAGGTAAAAGATTAGGGTAACACTAAAAAGGTAAAAAGATGAACACGATGACATTGATTACCCTGTGTGCAGCCCTGGCTGCAACAGGAATGTGGGTGAGAGACAACACACCACGCATTTAAAAGGAAAAGAGTCTGGGACTCGTAAAAGGTTGTAAGTTAAATAGGTAAGTAAAAGATTGTTGAATTAAAGTATAGAAAGGGTAACATTATGACACTGTTAATTGAATTGTTCGCTATCTTTGCAGTTTCGGCATTCGTGATCGACTATAGCATTGAGAAGCGCTAAGTAAGAGAGAGCACAGAATTTTAGGTTTTTAGTTATTAATATCATTGATGCAGCCTTCGGAGTGATTCCGGGGGCTGCATTTTTTGCTCCTTATTGTAATTTAAACGAGATCGGCATGGTGTACTTCACTCTTACTCGCTTACCATTTAACCTTCCAGGTGTCCACTTCGGCATGCTTTTAGCGATACGCATGGCCTCTTTGTCCAGCGAAGGATGCACGCTTTTCACCACCGTCACATCTGACACGCTACCATCCTTCTCAACGATAAACGATACTATCACGCGGCCCTGAATGCCATTCTCCTCGCACACCAGAGGATAATGCAGATTAGATGAAATAAACTGCATCAGCCCATTCGGTCCCCCAGGGAATGCAGGCATCTCGTCCGCCGTGTCGTACACCTTCGTGTCGCCATTATCCGACTGGACATTTTCCGACTGGGTAGCATACACCTCCGTACCGCCATTATTCGACTGGTTACCTACCTGACTTTGAGCCTGCATGCCCATAACTGCCAGCAGCAGGAGTATCATTATCATCGTTCTTTTCATCATTCTTTTCATTTTTGTGGATTAACTATTCTGCTTGCAAAGATAAGGATTATTTTTCTTAAAAGCAAGTTTCTGGAAAAAAATGTGTCAGCGCTCTGAATATATTGTCTTTTCCTGATTTGGTTGACTCTTTTTTGCTTCAGCCGCAAAATAATCGTGTTTTTCTTTTGGTATTCTGCTCACTTATTCGTATCTTTGCCATAAAAATGGCGAAACTGCTCACGCTCGGCCAATGTATGACAATTAACAAGATAGGACTATGAAGAAAGTACTGATGATGATGATGGCACTGCTGCTGACAGTGCCGACGATGGGGCAGCGGCTGAAGTATGCCCTGGTGAAGGATGAGGGTGGCGTGACGAATGTGCGCAAGGGCCCTGGTACGAAGTATAGCATTGTGGAGAAGGTGCCCGACGGCTCTCCGATTCTGGTCGGTGCTTCGAGCGGCGGCTGGACGAAGGTGTATAACAGCTACACGAATGCCGATCCGGACCTGATGGGTTGGATCAGTACGAGCAAGGTCGTGTTTGTCAAACGACAAGGTGCGTACAAGGAGGTCGGCATGGTGAAGCAGGAGGGTGGATACACCAACATACGCAAGGGACCCGGCACGCAATATTCCATTGTGGAAAAGGTAAAGGACGGAAGCTTCATCCTGTATAGCGGCAACTATGATGACAAGTGGAAGGCCGTCTATACCCAGCAGGGCAAGTTGCGTGGCTACATCAGCGG